>NZ_JBSHKH010000011.1:0-95649 GCF_053643595.1 Streptomyces sp. NPDC055506
CTCCTACGCGGGCGTGTGAGCACGCCCCGGACGGGGCTGAAGCACTGAAGGCCGGTTCCCGCGACTGCGCGTCACGGGAACCGGCCTTCGCCGTCTGGCCCTAATGCGGCCCGGCGGTACTGGTGATGACGTCCCGCAACCGCTCCGCGTACAGCCGCAGGTTCTTGTGGGCGATGTCCGTGTCCGGGTAGCGGCTGGCGAACCACAGGCCCTCGTGCAGCCGGGTGATCCAGGCGCACACCTGGTCGCCGTAGGACACCCGGAGCAGCCCGTACGCGTTCTGGTCCGTCCAGTCGGCCGAGCCGGGGATGCCGCGGGTGTCGACGAAGGAGACGATCGAGTACAGGTCGGGGGAGGTGGGGCGGAAGTCGGCGCCGAGCAGGTGGAGGACCCGGGCGAGGGGGATGCGCGCGAGCCGACGGTTGGCCTGGAGGGCGGCGCGTACGGTGCGCAGGGCGCTCGGGAAGTCGGTGGCCTCGGACATGGGGATCTCGATCGGGGCGCCGCCCACGTACCAGCCGACCGACTGCGACCACTGGGACTTCACCCGGGTGTGGAACGGCACGACCGTACGGTAGACGGGCTCGCCGCCGATCTCGTGGACGATCAGGGCGCTGGCCGCGAGCACTCCGACGAGGCTCCCGCCGTACGGGCGGCAGTACGCCTCGAACGCGGCGGCGGCGTCCGCGTCCACCAGCATCTCGCGCATGAACTTCTGCGTGGGCAGCCCGCCCTCGGGGTCCAGGCCGAGGTCGATCGGGAAGCTCGGCAGCCGTCCGTCGCAGCGGTGGATGAACTCCCGCCAGCGGGCGACGATGTCGTGGTCCGCGTCGATGCGGTCGGCGTCCGCCCGCTCGGCCTCGCAGAAGTCGACGTAGCTGCCCACCGGTTCCGGCTCCGGCGCCGCCGCCACCTCGCCGCCGCCGCGGGCCGCCACGTACAGCTCGTGGATCTCGGCGGGGATGCGGTGGATGGAGTAGGCGTCGACGTTGCTGTGGTCGAACGCCATGTAGACGCTGGTGCAGTCGTCCCGGACCACCGCGGTGTAGATGAGGTTGGGCCAGCGCAGGGCGTCCGCCGTGGTGTCGAAGCGGTCCTGGAGGTGCTGGGCCAGGGCCGCCGGGTCGGTGAAGTCGCCGACCTCCTCGCGGTGCAGGGACACCGAGGAGGCGTCGAGCGTGAAACGGCGGATCGAGTCACCGGGACCGCCCGCCCAGCGGAAGCCGCTGCGCAGGGTCTCGTGCCGCAGGGTCCAGCCGCGCAGCGCCTCGCCCAGCGCGTCCAGATCGGCCCGCCCCGGGATGTCGAACGCCGCGCCCAGCCAGGTCGGCACGAACAGTCCGTCCTCGCGCACGGACCGCGCCGTCCGGAGGTGCGACTCCTGGATGTACGCCGGCGGCCTGGAGTCCTCCGGCAGCGCCTTCGCCGTCGCGACGGTCGCCGGACTGAGTGTCCATTCGACGAGTCGCCCAGGTCGCACCTCGCAACGCTGGATGTCAGTCATTCGCACAGGGCGTCTCCGTTCGCAGGTGGGATAGACCCGACCAAAGGAATGCCGAACTTGCCCTCGACGACACCGGCTTTCGCCACATTTCAATGGAACGGATGGCATCTCGAACGGCGTTACGAGCCTTTGCCGGTGCGCTCTGTTGACGCGAGGTAGCTGTGGAGCGCCCCCGAGCCCTCGATCATCAACCTGGTCCGAGCCGTCAGGGCCTCCCCGCGGGCCGCGACGGCCGCGCGCAGGGCATCGCTGCTGCCCTCTCTCCTCAACCCCTCCAGCACCGGCCGGATCTGGTCGAACAGATAGTGACTGCGGCGCAGGGTGTGCACGAGCCGGGCGTCCCGCACGTCGGCCGGTTCGTAGAGCCGGTATCCGGTGGCGCGCTCGCGCCGGGGCGTGAGCAGCCCGGCGCCCTCCCACACCCGCAGCGCCGACGTCCGTACGCCCAGCAGCGCGGCCACCTCCCCGATGCGCAGTCCGCCGGACCGGGGGAGGGGCGCAGGGGGCTCGGCGGCCAGCAGTTCCAGGGCCTCGCCGGCGGCCCGCAGGGAGACACGCTCCTCGTGCAGGGCGGCGTGCGCCGCGTCGACCAGCGCGAGCGCGCCCGGGACGTCTCCCTCGTGCAGGGTCCGCATGATCCGCGTCGCCGGCACCGGCCCGTAGCCCCGCATCAGGGTCCGGTACGTCAGCAGCGCGCCGCGGTGCACCTCGGTGAAGGCCCGGTAGCCGGACGCGGTCCGGGCGGCCGGGGGGAGCACACCGGCGTCCTCGTAGTTGCGGATCTGCTGCGTCGAGACACCGGCCGACCGGGCGAGGTCGACGGGCCGGAGGCGGCGTTCGTTCGTCATCGATTTGAAGGTTACGGCAGCAGGCAGCGGGCCATATCGCTCAAAAGTTTCTCAAAAGTCTCAACACCGCACTTCAATGGAAGACTTGAAGGAATGGACTCCTTCATTCGCGTGACCGGTGCCCGGCTCCACAACCTCAGGAACGTCTCCCTCTCCCTCCCGAAGAACAAGCTGGTCGTCCTGACCGGCCTGTCCGGTTCCGGCAAGTCCACCCTCGCCTTCGACACCCTCCACCGGGAGGGCCAGCGGCAGTATCTGGAGTCGCTGGGCATGGTCACCGGCTTCGTCAGCAAGCCCGCCGTCGACTCGATCACCGGCCTGTCCCCGTCCATCAGCGTCGACCAGCACCACACCAACCGCAGCCCGCGCTCCACGGTCGGCACGGTCACGGAGGTGTTCACGTATCTGCGGCTGCTGTGGTCGCGCATCGGGGTACGGCCGTGCCCCGGCTGCGGGAAGGACATCCCGCCGTCGTACGCCGAGGGCGCCGAGGGCGACGAGGACGCCGAGGCGGAGCAGCGGCCCTGCCCGCACTGCGGCACGCCCGTGCCCGAACTCGTGATGGGCTCCTTCTCGTTCAACAAGCCCGCCGGAGCCTGCCCGGCCTGCACCGGCCTGGGCGAGGTGATCCGGCCCGACGTACGGCGCCTGGTCGACGGCGGGAAGTCGGTCGCCCAGGGCGCGGTGAAGGGCTGGAACGCGAAGTACACCGACTGGAGCCTCCCCGTGCTGCGGGCCGCCGCCGGCCACTACGGCTTCACCTTCGACGCGGACGCGCCGGTCGACGAACTGGGCGACATCCCGAGGGACCTGCTGCTCCACGGCGTCGAAAGCCCCGAGTTCCGGCGGCACTTCCCGGACACCGATCCGCCGGCGACGGTGTCGGGGGGCCGCTTCGAAGGGGTCGCGACGGCGCTGCTGCGCCGCTACAACGACCGTGCCGACGACCCCGGGTACCGCGAGCGGGCCGAACAGCAGGGCCTGCTGAAACAACCCTGCGGGGAGTGCGGCGGGACCCGGCTGCGGCCGGAGAGCCGGGCGGTGACCGTCCACGGACACACCATCGTCGAGGCTGCCCGGCTTCCCCTGACCGACCTCGACACCTGGCTGGCCGGTCTGCGGGAGCGGTCCGGCGGGGACGAGTGGCTGCTCGTGGAACCGGTCGTCGCCGACCTGGAGGAGCGGGTACGGCGGCTGGTCGACGTCGGCGTCGGCTACCTCACCCTGGACCAGGCGACACCGAGTCTGTCGGCCGGCGAGACCCAGCGTCTGCGGCTGGCCGCCCTGCTGGGCTCGGGCCTCACGGGCGTCCTCTACGTCCTCGACGAGCCGACGATCGGACTGCACCCCTCCGACACCGAGCGGCTGGTCCGCGTCCTGCGCAGGCTGCGCGACCTGGGCAACACGGTGCTGGTCATCGAACACGACCTCGATGTGCTGCGGGCGGCGGACTGGGTGGTGGACGTCGGCCCGGGGGCAGGGCGCGACGGAGGCCGGATCGTCGCCGAGGGCACACCGGCGGAGGTGGCACGCACCGAAGGGTCGACGACCGGGGCGTATCTGTCGGGCCGGCTGCCCGCCCCGGCGTCGCGGGGCCGCGCGGACGCCGCCGAGGCGCTGGTGATCCACGGCGCCCGGGCGCACAACCTCAAGGACGTCACCACCCGGATTCCGCTCGGCCGCCTGGTCACGGTCACCGGCCCGTCCGGCTCGGGCAAGTCGACGCTGATCCTGGACGTCCTGGGCAGTGCCGCCCGCCGCCACTTCCACGGTGCAGGGGAGCGGCCGGGTGAGCATGACTCCATCGACGGCTGGGAGCACCTGTCCAAGGCGGTCCTCATCGACCAGGAGCCGATCGGCAGGGTCCCGCGCTCCAACGCGGCGACGTACTCCGACGTCTTCACCCCCGTCCGGGAGACCTACGCGGCCCACTCCAAGGGCGCCCTCACACCCGGCCACTTCTCCTTCAACGTCCCCGGAGGCCGCTGCGAACGCTGCGAGGGTGCCGGTGTGCTCACCGTCCATATGCACTTCCTCCCGGCCGTGGAGGTGCGCTGCCCCACCTGCAAGGGGCGCCGCTTCCGGCCCGAGGTGCTGGCCGTGCGCTACCAGGGCCACGACATCGCCGAGCTCCTCGCGGCGACGGTGGACGAGGCGCTGACGGTCTTCGCCGGTGTCCCGGCGGTCGCCTCCAGGCTCCGGCGCATGGTGGACGTGGGCCTCGGCTACCTGCCCCTGGGCCAGCCCGCCACCACCCTCTCCGGCGGAGAGGCCCAACGCCTCAAACTGGCCAAGGAACTGGGCCGCCGCACCACGGGCCGCACCCTCTACCTCCTCGACGAGCCCACCACCGGCCTGCACGCCGCCGACACCGCCCGCCTCCTCGGCGTCCTCCAACGCCTCGTCGACGCCGGGCACTCCGTCGTCACCATCGAGCACAACCTCGACGTCATCCACGCCTCGGACTGGCTGATCGACCTGGGGCCGGTCGGCGGGGCCGGTGGAGGCCGGGTGGTGGCGGAGGGCACCCCGCGGGAGGTGGCAGCCGCGCGGGCGTCCAGGACGGGTGGGTTTCTGGCTGGGTGACGTGCGCCGCGCTCTCGGGGCCGCCCGCTTCTTCGGCGGTGTCGTGCTTCCACGGCCCGCGTCAAGGGCGCTTCGCGTCGCCTTCGGCGATGGCCCGGCGGGCCATCCTTGACCCAGGTTGGCAGAGGCGTGGGTGGGGGCGGGTCAGGGGCTCGGCGCGGTCAGGTACCGCTGGATGGTCGGTGCCAGCCATGCCACGATCTCCGCCCGCGTCAGCCCCACTGCCGGAGGCATCCGCAGCACGTACCGCGTGAGCGCCAGCCCCAGCAGCTGCGACGCGATGAGTGCCGCCCGTGCCGGGACCTGCTCGGGGTCGGGGCACACCTGCCGGGCGACCGGCAGCAGCTGCTCCCGCAGGATGCCCTGCATGCGCTCCGCCCCGGCCTGGTTGGTCACGCCGACCCGCAGCAGGGCGGTGAGGACCTCGTTGTCCTCCCACATGTCGAGGAAGTGCTCGACGAGGATCCGCCCCGCGTCCTGCCGGCGGTCCGCCCCGCTCACGTCCGGCAGCCGCAGGTCGATGGCGACGGCCGCCGCGAAGAGGCCCTCCTTGTTGCGGTAGTACCGCATCACCATCGACGGGTCGATGTTCGCGTCCTTGGCGATGGCGCGGATGGTGGCTCGCTCGTAGCCGTCGGTCGCGAAGCGCTCGCGGGCCGCTGCGAGGATCGCGCCGCGGGTGGCGTCGGAGCGGCGGGGGGTGCCGGTGCCGGAGCCGGGGGCCGGGGGAGTGCTGTCGCTGCTGTTCACGCCAACAAGCGTAGGCCAACGGGTGTGGGTCAACAAGCGTTCGCCAACAGTTGTTTGCCAACACCTGTTGACTCACTCTCCGGCGCCTCGCTATCGTGGTCAACGAGCGTTGGCCAACATTTGTTGGCGCACAGGCGATGGCAACCCAGCGTTGGCAACAGGAGGCCACCATGAACGGCACCGCCACCCACCGCACCGTGATCGTCGTCGGCTCCGGCCCCACCGGCCTCCTCCTCGCCGGTGACCTCGCCACAGCCGGCGTCACCGTGAGCCTGGTCGAGAAGCGAGCGCAAAAGATCAGCAACCTCTCCCGCGCCTTCGGGGTGCACGCCCGCACCATGGAGCAGCTCGACGCCCGCGGCCTCGCCGACGAACTCCTCGCCACCGGCGACACCATCACCGGCCTGCGGCTCTTCCGCCGCCTCTCCCTCGATCTGAGCACGCTGCCCTCGCGCTTCCCGTTCCTGCTCATCACCCCGCAGTACGAGGTCGAGCGGCTCCTGGAGCGGCGAGCCCGGGAGGCCGGGGTCGAGTTCGCGTACGAGAGCGAGGTCGTGGGGCTGCGACAGGACGACGAGGGGGTCGACCTCGACGTGCGCGGCGCGGACGGTGCGATCGTCACCCGCCGGGCGGCCTATGTCGTCGGCGCCGACGGTCACCGCAGCGCCGTGCGGGAGGCGATCGGCCTGGACTTCCCCGGTGTCTCCGTCATCAAATCGCTGATCCTGGCCGATGTCCGGCTGGCCGAGAAGCCCGAGGGCGTCCTCACCGTCAACGGCCGCGGCGACGCCTTCGCGATGATCGCCTCCTTCGGTGACGGCTGGTACCGGGTCATGGGCTGGAACCGCCGCAACGAGGTCTCCGACGACGCCCCGCTCGACCTCGACGAGGTCAAGGAGATCACCCGCCGTGCCCTGGGCACCGACTACGGCATGCACGACGCCCGCTGGCTCTCCCGTTTCCACAGCGACGAGCGTCAGGCACCGCACTACCGGGTCGGGCGGGTCTTCCTCGCCGGGGACGCTGCACACATCCACTCCCCGGCCGGCGGGCAGGGCATGAACACCGGCCTCCAGGACGCCGCCAACCTGAGCTGGAAGCTCGCCGCGGCCGTCCAGGGCCGGGCCCCCGAAGGGCTCCTCGACAGTTACGAGGCCGAGCGCCACCCGGTCGGCAGCGCGGTGCTGCGCAGCAGTGGCGGACTGGTCAGGCTGGCCCGCGCGCGGAATCCGCTGCTGCGTGCCGCCCGCGCCCTGGTCTCCGCGTTCGTCGACATGGCCCCGCCCGTCCAGCGCAAGGCCCTGGGCCAGATCACCGGGATCGGCTACGCCTACCCCGCCCCCCGCGGCGCCCATCGCCTCACCGGCACCCGCGTCCCCGACGTCGCCCTGAAGGACGGCCGGCTCTACGAAGCGCTGCGCGGCGGCCGGTTCGTGCTGATCACACCCGGGACGTACGAAGGCCCCGGTGCCCGTGAGGGGTGGCTGACCGTGGAGCGCTGGGCGGGCGACCGCCGTACGACCGTCCTGGTACGGCCCGACGGATACGTGGCCTGGGCGGCGGAGGGCGCGGACGCGGCGGGGATCGAGGAGGCGGTGGCCCGGTACCTGGGCTAGGCGAGAAGCGGGCGGCCCCGACGGTCGCTCCGTCAGCCCTGCCTCTCCAGCACCGCGTAGTCCGCGAAGCTGCGGCGGTAGCGCAGGTGCCGGGTCTCCTGAGTGTGCCTGCGCTGCCACTCCTCGACCTCGCCGGGGGCCTGGCAGGGGCCCGAGCTCGCCCCGCAGTCCGTCTCCTCCCCGGAGACGCAGTACGCCTGGTACTCCGGCAGGGCGGAGGCGTCCTGCACGATCGTGTAAGGGACGTACCGGAAGAGCCTGCGCCCTGCCGATTCCCCACCGTGTTCGTTGCGTTGATGCTTGCGCAGCAGGACGTTCGCGTCCGTCACCGCACTTCCGTCGAACGACGCCCGGGCCTTGTCCCGTTGGGCGGCGAGCTCCTCGCAGGTCGCGCACCCGGGCACCGGGACGGGAGGCCGGGCCGGATCGGCCGACAGTCCCTCCCTGGAACGGTCGTTGGCCGCGCGTACGCCCGCACTGATCCGTTCCTCGGGTGTGGCCGGCCTGATCCGTGCCGGGTCGGCCTGCCATTCCCGGCCGCCGCCGACCGGGCGCAGCATCACGTACGGGCCGGTCTTGTCCTGGTACTCGCCGACCTTGTTCGTGTGCGGGTCGTAGACGAGCGTTCCCGGTTCCATTTCGTGCTCCTCCGTAACTCTGGGTGTATCGAGCGTTGCGCAGGGGAATGGGCCGGATCAATGTTTCGGGCGTGCGGGTGGTGCACTGTCACGGAGGGGGAGCCGTGAGTCGACGCAATGGCAGCGCGGGCGCGGGGGCCGGGGTGAGTACGGCGGCCGTGTTCGGGGAGGTGCTCAAGCATTTCCGCGAAGCGGCGTTGCTCACGCAGGAGGGCTTGGCGGGCCGTATCCCGTGCGACCGTTCGCACGTGGCCCGGGTGGAGGCGGGGACGAGGGTTCCGACGGACGGTTTCGCCAAGACCTGCGATGAACTGCTCGGTACGGGTGGGGTGTTGCAGCGGTTGTGGGGCCGGATCGACTGGTATCCGCAGGTGGAGCATCCTGATTGGTTCCGGCGGCGCGCTGAGATGGATGAGGTGGCCGTGGCGTTGCGGGAGTACCAGGAGCGGTTGATTCCAGGCCTGTTGCAGACAGGTGACTACGTTCGCGCGCTGTTCGCGCGCGTCACCAGCGGGAACGAGGTCGAGGAGCGCGCTCGCGCCCGACTGAGTCGGCAGCGACGGTTCCTGGCGGAGGGCGGCCCGCTCTATATCGCCATCCTGGACGAGAGCTGCCTGCGCAACGTGGTCGGCAGCCCGGAGGTAATGAGGGACCAGTGTGCGCATCTGCTCAGCGTTGGGCAGCGCCCCAACATCCGTGTCCAGGTTGCCCCGGCGAGCTTCTCGGAACTCTTGCGACCCAACGTTTCCATGTCGCTGATCGAGCTGCCGGACGGGCGTCGATGGGTGTACTCGGAGTCCCTGGACCGTGGCCACTTTACGGACGATCCGGCCATCTACACACGTCACAGCCACGCCTATGATGTGCTCAGGGCAGACGTTCTGTCAGTCCGCGAGTCCGTCGCCCTGATCAGCGACGTGATGGAAGGGTACGAGCAGCATGAAGAGGCACGAACTCTGCGCGGCGATCTGGATCAAGAGCAGCTACAGCGGCGAAAACGGCGGCAACTGCATAGAAATAGCCCCCGGTTTCCCCAACACCGTCCCGGTCCGCGACAGCAAAGCCCCTGACAGAGCCGTACTGCTCGTGTCCCGCGAAGCCTGGGCGGCGTTCATTTCGTGTCTTCGCTGAGGCCGGACGACCCGCGCTCCATAGGCGACTACCAGCTGCTGGGGCGGCTGGGCGCCGGAGGAATGGGCCGGGTCTACCTGGGGCGTTCGCCGGGTGGGCGGGACGTCGCCGTCAAGGTCGTGCACGCAGAGCTGGTGCGTAGGCCGGAGTTCCGGTCCCGGTTCCGCCGGGAGGTGGAGGCGGCCCGGCTGGTCAGCGGTGCGTTCACCGCTCCTGTCATCGACGCAGACCCGGACGCGCCGCTGCCCTGGTTGGTCACCAGTTACATAGCGGGGCCGTCGCTGGAGCAGGCGGTCGTGGAGCAGGGCCCCTTCGGTACGGACGCCGTACGGCGCCTCGCCGCGGGGCTCGCAGAGGCGCTCGTGTCGATCCACTCGGTGAACCTGGTCCACCGTGACCTCAAGCCGTCCAACGTGCTGCTCGCTCAGGACGGGCCGCGTGTCATCGACTTCGGGATCGTGCGCAGTGTCGAGGGCGACTCGCTCACCGGGACCGGGCACATGGCGGGCTCGCCCGGGTTCATGGCGCCGGAGCAGGTCAGCGGCGACGAGATCACGCCCGCCACCGACATCTTCTGCCTGGGCGCGGTGCTGGCGTTCGCGGCGACCGGCGGCAATCCGTTCGGCGCCGGACCCACCCCCGCCCTGCTCTACCGGGTCGTCCACAACGAGCCCGATGTCACCGCCGTAGGGGACCCGGCGCTGCGGGCCCTGATCGCCGCGTGTCTGGCGAAGGACCCGGCCGACCGTCCCACGCCGCGCGACATCCTCGCCCGGATCGGCCCGGCCGACGCCGAGAGCACGATGGCGCTGCCGCGCATCCCGCCGGGGCCCGACACCGCCGCCGACCGCACCCGCGTAACGGCCCCGGCCAGGCGCACGCGTGAGGCGGCCCCGCCCCGGCCGGCCCGTCCGGCCACTCAAGTCGAACCCACCCCGCCACCTGCCGGTCGCAGCCGACGTGCGTTCCTGCTGTCCGGCGCCGGGGCGGTCGCCGCGCTCGGCGTCGGTGCCGGGCTGTGGTTCAACCGGCCCGAGCCAGACGGCAGGCCCGAGTCCGGCCCCCGGCCCGCGCAGCCGGTCGGCGTCTGGCCGCTCGACGAGGCCTCCGGCGCGCTCGCCCGGGACACCGCCGGTGACAACGACGGCACCGCGAGCGGGGTCAGGTGGCGGGCCGGCGAGGACGGGGGCGCCGTGTTCGACGGGAACGGGAGCCAGATCATCACCGAGGTGCCGGTGCTGAGGACCGGGGCCGGACGGAGCTTCACGGTCGCGGCCTGGGTGCGTCTGGCCACCGAGCCGGGCACCTTCGCCACCGCCGTCAGCCAGGAGGCCGGTGACGCCAGCGGCTTCTACCTCCAGTACTCCAGCGACGAGAAGCGCTGGGCCTTCGCCCGGCCCGGACAGCGCGCCGTGGGGTACTCCGTGCCCGCCGTGAACACCTGGACGCACCTGGTGGGCGTCTGTGATGGGGCCGGGCGGAAGCTGCGGCTCTACGTGGACGGCGTGCAGCAGGCGGAGACCCGTGACATCCGGCCGTTGCCCGCACCCGGCGGGCTGATGATCGGCCGCGCCACCTACGAGGGGCGGCCCAGCGACTTCTTCCCCGGCGCGATCAGGGACGTACGCGTCTTCGACAAGGCCCTCACCAGCGCCCGGATCAAGGCGCTGGTTTGAGCGGCGCGGCGACGGTCAGGGCTCGTCGCGCTTCGGGTCGTCGTCCCTCTTCGGGTCCTCGTCGAGGGACTTGAGGAAGTCGGGGTTGTCGTCGGGCGCGACCCACTGCCGGGAGCGGCTGCCCCGGACGCCGGACCAGCCCTCCGCGGCCGGGCGGCGCTTCTTGCCGGCGATGAGCCAGGAGATCGAACCCACGAGCGGGAACACCAGCACGAGCAGTGCCCAAAGCGGCTTGGGCATGTGACGGATGTCGTCGTCCTTGGTGCTGATGCAGTCGATGAACGCGTACACGCTCAGCGCCAGCGGCACGAGGAACATGAGTACCCGGAGCATGCGGCCTCTCAGCGAAAGCGGGTGGGCGGTTCAGGGCCAGGGTAGCCGCTCGGGGATACTGGACCGCATGGCTTACGACGATCTTCGCTCCCTGCTCCGGGCGCTGGAGCGCGAGGGCGACCTCAAGCGCATCAAGGCCGAGGTGGACCCGTACCTGGAGGTCGGGGAGATCGTCGACCGGGTGCAGAAGGCCGGCGGCCCCGCGCTGCTCTTCGAGAACGTGCGCGGCTCGAGCATGCCGCTCGCGATGAACGTGTTCGGCACGGACCGGCGGCTGCTGAAGGCCCTGGAGCTGAAGTCGTACGCCGAGATCTCCGAGCGGATCGGCGGGCTGCTGAAGCCCGAGCTGCCGCACGGGTTCGTCGGCGTGCGCGAGGCCTTCGGAAAGCTCGGCTCGATGACGCACGTCCCGCCGAAGAAGGTCAAGGACGGACCGGTGCACGAGGTCGTCCTCACCGGCGACGACGTCGACCTGGACCAGCTCCCGGCCCTGTTCACCTGGCCGAAGGACGGCGGCTCCTTCTTCAATCTGGGGCTCACCCACACCAAGGACCCGGAGAGCGGCGTCCGCAACCTCGGGCTGTATCGCCTGCAGCGCCACGACAAGCGCACCATCGGCATGCACTGGCAGATCCACAAGGACAGCCGCAACCACTACCAGGTGGCGGCGAGGAGGGGTGAGCGGCTGCCCGTCGCGATCGCCTTCGGCTGTCCGCCCGCCGTGACGTACGCGTCGACGGCCCCGCTGCCGGGGGACATCGACGAGTACCTGTTCGCCGGGTTCCTCGCGGGCAAGCGGATCGAGATGGTCGACTGCAAGACCGTGCCGCTCCAGGTGCCGGCGCAGGCGGAGGTCGTCATCGAGGGCTGGCTGGAGCCGGGCGAGATGCTGCCCGAGGGCCCCTTCGGCGACCACACCGGCTTCTACACCCCGCAGGAGCCCTTCCCCGCGCTGAAGATCGACTGTGTGACGATGCGGAAGCGGCCGCTGCTCCAGTCGATCGTGGTGGGTCGCCCTCCGACGGAGGACGGGCCCCTGGGCCGCGCGACGGAACGCTTCTTCCTCCCGCTGCTGAAGATCATCATCCCGGACATCGTGGACTACCACCTGCCGGAGGCGGGCGGCTTCCACAACTGCGCGATCGTCTCGATCGACAAGAA
The DNA here is from genome assembly GCF_053643595.1 of Streptomyces sp. NPDC055506. Taxonomy (NCBI): domain Bacteria; kingdom Bacillati; phylum Actinomycetota; class Actinomycetes; order Kitasatosporales; family Streptomycetaceae; genus Streptomyces; species Streptomyces sp. NPDC055506. The sequence continues at coordinate 12,244 of NZ_JBSHKH010000011.1, forward strand.
GTACCCGAAGCACGCGCAGAAGGTCATGCACGCCATCTGGGGCGCGCACATGATGTCGCTGACCAAGCTGATCGTGGTCGTCGACTCCGACTGCGACGTCCACGATCTGCACGAGGTCGCCTGGCGGGCCCTCGGCAACACGGACTACGCCCGGGATCTGAGCATCGTCGAAGGGCCCGTCGACCACCTCGACCACGCCTCCTACCAGCAGTTCTGGGGCGGCAAGGCGGGCATCGACGCGACGAAGAAGTGGCCCGAGGAGGGCTACACCCGCGACGGCGGCTGGCCCGACATGGTGGAGTCCGACCCGGAGACGGCGGCGAAGGTGGACCGCCGGTGGAAGGAGTACGGGCTGTGACCTCCGCATCCGCCGCGATCCCCCAGCCGGGACGCACGAAGGCGTTCCTGCGTCTGGTGATGATCGAGCACTCGGTCTTCGCGCTGCCCTTCGCCTATATCGCCGCGCTCACGGCGATGTTCCAGCTGGACCGGAACATCCACTGGGGGCGGCTGCTGCTGGTCACCGTCTGCATGGTGGGGCTGCGTACCTTCGCCATGGCGGTCAACCGGATCATCGACCGGGAGATCGACGCCCGTAACCCGCGCACGGCGCAGCGCGAGCTGGTGACGGGCGCGATGTCGGTGAAGCACGCCTGGACGGGCGCGCTCGTCGCCCTCGTCGTCTTCCTCGGCGCGGCGGCCCTGCTCAACCCGCTCTGCCTGGCCCTGGCCCCCATCGCGGTGATCCCGATGGTGGTCTACCCCTACGGCAAGCGGTTCACGAACTTCCCGCAGGCCATCCTCGGTCTCGCCCAGGCGATGGGCCCGGTCGGCGGCTGGCTCGCCATCACCGGCACCTGGTCCTGGGACGCGGTCATCCTCGGCCTCGCCGTCGGCATCTGGATCGGCGGCTTCGACCTGATCTACGCCTGCCAGGACGTCGAGACGGACCGCGAGATCGGCGTCATGTCCGTCCCGGCCCGCTTCGGCATCCCGGCGGCGGTCTGGGGCGCACGGGTCTGCCACGCCCTCACGACGGCCCTGTTCGTCTGGTACGCCCTGACCACCGACGCGGGCGCCTTCTTCTGGCTGGGCCTGCTGATCGTCGCGTCCGCGTTCCTGTACGAGCACTCGATCGTCCGCCCCCACGACCTCTCCCGCGTGAACCGCGCCTTCTTCAGCGTCAACGGCTTCATCGGCATCGCCCTGTTCGTGTGCGCGCTGCTCGACCTGCTGGTGCGTGGCCTCACCGTTTGAGCGCGGGCGGTGCTGCCGGGTGGCGGCGGAACGCGAACGCCGCCGCCACCCCGGCCATCAGCCCCAGCAGGTGACCCTGCCAGCTGACGCCCGACTGGGTCGGGGCGATGCCGGTCAGGATGGAGCCGCCCCAGATCGCGGCGATCAGGATGCCGGTCAGGATGCCCAGGGGGCGGCGTTCGAGGAAGCCGGTGACCAGGAGGAAGCCGAAGAGGCCGAAGATCAGGCCGGAGGCTCCCGCGGTGTTGGTGTGCGGCGGGGATATCAGCCAGACGCCCAGGCCGTCGACGAGGACGATCAGCGCCGCCACCAGGAGGAAACGGCGCAGCCCGCTGAGCGCGGCCAGGAAGCCCAGCACCAGCAGCGGCACGGTGTTCGCCACCAGATGGGCGAAGCCGAAGTGGATGAACGCCGAGGGGACGACGTCGATCAGTTCGGACGGCTCGCGCGGGGTGACCCCGAAGCCGTCCAGCGCGTGGCCGGTCGCCACATCCACCACTTCCAGCAGCCACAACAGCGCCACCCAGGCCAGCATCAGCTTGCCCGCGGCCAGCGCGCGATCGCCCTGTGACCTCCCGGCTTCCGGACCAGACATGGCGACCCCCAGCGCTCGCTCATCTCCTTAGGGGTCCTCGCACTGTGAGAGCGAGGACCCCTTTGTGCAACGGCCCGCACCCCTGCACCGGTTCCCACCCTGTGACGCCCGATAGGCTCGGTGTTGTGAACCCAGTCAAGCCAGGCGAGACGCCACGTACGCCTTGGATCGTAGGGGTGTCCGGGGCCTCCGGCACCCCGTATGCCGCTGCCGTGCTGCGGGCCCTCCTCGAGGCCGGTGAGAGTGTCGATCTCGTGGTGTCGCGGGCCTCGCGGCTCACCCTGCTGGATGAGACCGGCATCTCCTTCCGGGACGCCCACTGGCGTGACGACCTGCGGGAATGGCTGTCCCGTGGCGCCGACGGCAAGCCGGACACCTTCTCCGTCGACCTCGACGCCGTACGGCACTGGAGCGCCGGCGACCTGGCCGCCGGGCCCTCCTCGGGGTCGTACCCCACCAAGGGCATGCTGATCGTGCCCGCCTCGACGGCGAGCGTGGCCGGTGTCGCGCTCGGGCTGTCGAAGGACCTGCTGCAGCGGGCGGCGAGCGTCACCCTGAAGGAGGGCCGCCCCCTCGTCGTGGCCGTACGCGAGACCCCGCTGAACGGCCAGACCCTGCGGCACCTGGTCACCCTCGACGACGCGGGCGCGCACGTCGTACCGGCCTCACCCGCCTTCTACGCGGGCGCCACGCACATCCAAGACCTGGTGGACTTCGTCGCCGGACGCGTACTCGACGCGGCGGGCGTGCCGCACCGGCTCTACCGCCGTTGGCAAGGTGAGCTCGGCGGCGGGTCGCACCGCGCCGACTCCCAGTGAGCACGACCGGCGAAACCTCATCGGACCACAGACAACTTCAGCGGAAGGCTTCGATCGCAATGGACGCGGTGGACAGGCAGCTCATCCAGGCCCTGAGGGAGAACGGCCGGGCCTCCTACGCGGAGCTGGGACGCCTCGTCGGCCTGTCGGGACCCAGTGTCACCGACCGCATCAACCGGCTGGAGGCGGCCGGTGTCATCACCGGCTACCGGGCCACCGTCGACGCCGCCTCGCTCGGCCTCGGTGTCACCGCCCTGGTCGGCATCTCGCTCTCCGACGCCACCGACCACGAGGACGTGGCACAGCGGCTGAAGGACCTCTCGGAGATCGAGGACTGCTGGTTCATCGCGGGCGACGACTCGTACATGCTCAAGGTGCGGGCGGCGGACGTGGACGGCCTGGAGAAGATGATCCGGCGGCTCAGCGGAACCAAGGGCGTCTCCCGGACGCGTACGACCATCGTGCTCTCCACCAAGTGGGAGAACCGGGTCGGGGAGCTGCCCGAAGAGGAGTAGGTCGGTAGTCGTACGGTTGGGTCGTCTTCGTAGAAAGGTGTGGGCATGGATCTCGGGCTCAAGCGCGAGCTGGAGGAGAAGGTCAGGACGGGTGTCCGTCTGACCCGTGAGGACGGCATCGCGCTGTACGAGTCGGACGACCTGGCCTGGCTCGGCGGCCTCGCGCACGAGGTGCGCACCCGCAAGAACGGCGACGTCGTGCACTTCAACGTCAACCGTCACCTCAACATGACGAACGTGTGCACGGCCTCCTGCGCGTACTGCTCCTTCCAGCGCAAGCCGGGGGAGAAGGACGCGTACACGATGCGCATCGAGGAGGCCGTCAAGCTCGCCAAGGCGATGGAGTCGGAGAACCTCACCGAGCTGCACATCGTCAACGGCCTGCACCCGAACCTGCCGTGGCGGTACTACCCGCGCTCGCTGCGGGAGCTGAAGGCGGCCCTGCCGCACGTCTCGCTGAAGGCCTTCACGGCGACCGAGATCCACCACTTCGAGACCATCTCGGGGATGAGCGCCTCCGAGATCCTCGACGAGCTGATCGAGGCCGGTCTTGAGTCGCTGACCGGTGGCGGTGCCGAGATCTTCGACTGGGAGGTCCGGCAGCACATCGTCGACCACCGCACCCACTGGGAGGACTGGTCGCGCATCCACCGGCTCGCCCACGAGAAGGGTCTGAAGACCCCGGCCACGATGCTCTACGGCCACATCGAGGAGCCGCGCCACCGCGTGGACCACGTGCTGCGGCTGCGCGAGCTGCAGGACGAGACCGGCGGCTTCCAGGTCTTCATCCCGCTGCGCTACCAGCACGACTTCGTCGACATGAAGGACGGGAAGGTACGGAATCGCCTTCAGGCGCGGACGCAGATGGCGACCGGTGCGGAGGCCCTGAAGACCTTCGCCGTGTCGCGGCTGCTGTTCGACAACGTGCCGCACGTCAAGGTCTTCTGGGTGATGCACGGGGTGCAGACCGCGCAGTTGGCTCTGCAGCACGGGGCCGATGACATGGACGGGTCGGTCGTCGAGTACAAGATCACTCACGATGCGGACAACTTCGGGACGCCGAACAAGCTGACGCGTGAGGATCTGCTGGATCTGATTCGTGATGCCGGGTTCCGGCCTGTGGAGCGGAACACTCGGTACGAGATCATCCGTGAGTACGAGGGGGCTGACCCGGAGCGTCGGGAGTCGCCTCAGCCGATGAGGGTGTGAGTTTTTCGGGTGCGGGTGTGTGGGGGCTGGTCGCGCAGTTCCCCGCGCCCCTGGGTGGGGTACCCGGGGGGCATGGTCAGGACCGGGGCGTCTGAGGATGCCTATACCGCTGAGCCGTTTCTTCCCGGTCGCGGTGGGTTGACCGCGCTGCGCCGGGCCGCTGCCGAGTGCCGGGGATGTCCCCTGCATCGGGATGCCACGCAGACTGTTTTCGGCGCCGGCAGCGAGGACGCCCGGGTGATGCTCGTCGGTGAGCAGCCCGGGGATCAGGAGGACCGGCAGGGGAAGCCGTTCGTCGGGCCCGCCGGGCGACTTCTGGACCGGGCGTTGGAGGAAGCCGGGATCGATCCGTCCGCGGCGTATGTCACCAACGCGGTCAAGCACTTCAAGTTCACGCAGGCCGAGCCCCGGAAGCGGCGTATTCACAAGGCTCCGAACCTTCGGGAGATGACCGCGTGCGGGCCCTGGCTGGCCGCGGAGCTCGCGGTCGTGGAGCCGGAGCTGATCGTCGTGCTGGGGGCGACCGCCGGGAAGGCGCTGCTCGGGTCCTCGTTCCGGGTCACGCAGGTGCGGGGCACGGTGCTGGAGGAGGAGATCCACGGGAGGGCGGAGCGGCTGGTGCCCACGGTGCATCCGTCGGCGGTGCTGCGGGCGGACGACCGGGAGGCGGCGTACCGGGGCCTCGTCTCGGATCTGGAAGTGGCGGCGCGGGCGTTGTCGTAATAGCTACAATCCCTGTGTGCCTCTTACCTTCACCCTGGATCCCGCCGTCACGCCCGAACTGCGTGACGGCATTCTCGACCTGTGGGCCGACGTCTCCAATGCCGGGGGAGCCGTCGGGTTCGTGCCGCCCGTGGTGCGTGAGGACATCCGGCCCTCGTTGCTGACGCACTTCGCGTCGATGGCTGAGGGCAAGGTCAGGCTGCTCGTCGGGTGCGACGAGGAGGGGCGGGTCGCGGCGACCGCGTTCCTGACCCTCAACACGCACCACCTGATGACGCACTGGCTGTGGCTGTACACGGTGATGGTGCATCCGCGTCACCAGGGGAAGGGGTACGGCCGTGACCTGCTGGGCGCTGCCGCGGAGGCGGCCCGGGGGCTCGACGGCATCGGGGCGATCCGGCTGACCTGCCGGGGCGGGCTCGGTCTCGAGCGGTTCTACGAGTCCTGCGGCTACAAGGAGGTCGGCCGGATCCCGGGCGCCATCAGGGTCGCGCCGGGCGACGACCGGGACGACGTGATCATGCTCCTGCCGCTGAGCTGACCCCCCTGAAAGATCGGCTGCCGGGCGTGCTTCACTGAACACTGGCCCTTTTTGGAATCGGAAGAGTGGATTGAGATGCTCCGCTACACACTGATGCGCCTCGGGATCTTCGTGGGCTGCCTCGTGGTCGTCTGGGGCCTCGTCTACTCCGGCCTCGCCCCGCGCGGCCTCGGCGACAGCAACGGCCTGTGGATCGTGACGCTCGCCCTGCTGCTCTCCGCGCCGATCAGCTTCGTCGTGCTGCGCAAGGAGCGCGACCGCGCCTCCGTGCAGATCGTGCACCGGGTCGACCGAATGAAGGCCAACATGGAGGCCAACCGCAGCCAGGAGGACTCGGCCGACGAGACCAGCCGGGCGCAGGGTCAGGCCTCGTAAGGTTCCTCACACGCGCGCAGCGCCCCGTTTCCGTACATGCTCGGAAACGGGGCGCTTTGCCTTGTATGGGTGCCTGCGCGTTTCCGCCTGTCAAAGCGAGGCTTTGGGGTCCTCAAAGTTCAGGTGTTAAGGTGTCGCTGTTATGAACTCAGCAGTCGTGCCTCTTCCGCCCCGGAGCGTTCCGCCCCGGAGGCTTGCGCTCTTCGCGCGGCTGCACGTGGATCTCTGTCGGTGCGCGTCCGCCAACTGTCGTCTCTGACGTAACGCCAACCCCCGTCGTCTCCCACGTCAGCTCCCCCTACGCGTCCCCCCAACGGAGTCAGTCCGTGTCCTCACACACGAAGTCCTTCAAGGTGCCCTTCTGGGCCCAGATACTCGCCGGTCTCGTACTGGGCGTGCTGCTCGGCTGGCTCGCCCGCAACCAGGACCTGTCCTGGCTGACCACCACCCTGGAGAAGGTCGGCGACACCTTCATCGGCCTGCTGAAGCTCGCCGTCGCGCCGCTCGTCTTCTTCGCGATCCTGGTCTCGATCACCAACCTGCGGAAGGTCAACAACGCGGCCCGCCTGGCCTCGCGCACCCTCCTGTGGTTCATGGTCACCTCGCTGATCGCGGTGAGCATCGGCCTGATCATCGGCCTGGTCACCAACCCCGGCGCCGGTACCGGCCTCACGCCCAAGGACGGCGCGAAGCCCGACGAGACCGGCTCCTGGATCGACTTCCTGACAGGCATCGTGCCGACGGACGTCATCACGCCGTTCACCGAGCTGAACGTCCTCCAGATCGTCTTCATGGCCGCCGTCGCCGGTATCGCCGCCCTCCAGCTCGGCGAGAAGGCCCAGCCGATCCTCAACCTGAGCGAGTCGGTCCTGGAGCTGCTCCAGAAGGCACTGTGGTGGGTCATCCGGCTCGCCCCGATCGGCACGGTCGGCCTCATCGGCAACGCCATCGCCACCTACGGCTGGGACCTGATCGGCAAGTACGCGACGTTCACCGCCGACATCTACGTCGGCTGCCTGATCGTGCTGTTCGGCGTCTACCCGGCGCTGCTCGCGACCGTCGCCAAGGCCAACCCGGTCCAGTTCTTCAAGGGCGCCTGGCCCGCGATCCAGCTGGCCTTCGTCTCCCGCTCCTCCGTGGGCACGATGCCGCTGACGCAGAAGGTCACCGAGCGGCTCGGCGTGCCGAAGGAGTACGCGTCCTTCGCGGTGCCGTTCGGCGCGACGACCAAGATGGACGGCTGCGCCGCGATCTACCCCGCGATCGCCGCGATCTTCGTCGCCCAGATCTTCGACATCCAGCTGGGTGTCGGCGACTACCTGCTGATCGCGTTCGTCTCGGTGGTCGGCTCCGCCGCCACGGCCGGACTGACCGGCGCGACGGTCATGCTGACCCTGACCCTCTCCACCCTCGGCCTGCCGATGGAGGGCGTCGGTCTGCTCCTCGCGATCGACCCGATCCTCGACATGATCCGCACCGCGACCAACGTCGCCGGCCAGGCGCTCATCCCGGTCCTGGTCTCCGCCCGGGAGAACCTGCTCGACCGCGAGGCCTACGCGACGGCGGACGGCTCCTCCCTGGACGACCCGTGGGACGAGTCGCGGGACGCGGAGCACGACAAGGTGCCTGCCGCGGCGTGACGGGGTGACGTCCCCTGGCCGGTCCGCTTCGGTTCACGACCGAGGGCAGGCCAGGGGGACCGTACGCTAAGCCGTATGGGTGCCGTGAAGACCAAGCGGATGCCGCGTGCGGTCCGCGAACAGCAGATGCTGGACGCCGCCGTGCGGATCTTCGGCCAACGGGGCTACATGGCCGCGTCGATGGACGAGATAGCCGAACTCGCGGGCGTGTCCAAGCCGCTGGTCTATCTGTACCTGAACTCCAAGGAAGACCTCTTCACCGCCTGCATCCGCCGCGAGGCCAAGGCCCTCGTGACGGCGGTGCGGGCCGGGGTCCGGCCCGATCTGCCCTCCGACCGGCAACTCTGGGAAGGACTCGGGGCGTTCTTCGCCCACACCGGACGCAACCCGGACGCCTGGTCGGTCCTGCACCTCCAGGCCCGGACGCACGGCGAGCCGTTCGCCGCCGAAGTCGCCGCGATGCGCGAGGAGATCGTCGCGTTCGTCACGCAGCTCATCCTCACCGGCGCCCGTGAGGCCCACCGCGACCCCGACCTGCCGGAGCGCGAGGTCGCCGGCCTCGCCGAGGCCCTGGTCGGCGCCGCCGAGTCCCTCGCCGCCTGGGCCAACGCCACCCCGGGCATCACGGCCCGCCAGGCCGCGGCCACGATGATGAACTTCGCGTGGGCGGGCCTGGGCGACCTCATGGCGGGGAGACCGTGGTCACCGCCGGAGCAGACAGGGGAGCAGCAGACGGGGGAGCAGCAGACGGGGGAGGAGCAGGCGGGCGCTCAGGCCGGGTAGACGGCTCCGGTCACGTGCACTCGCTCGTGCCCGTCCCGCAGTTCGAACCGGCCGTCCTCCGCCGCGTACGTCACCGTCCCCGGCAGCAGCACCGGCGCCCTGAACTCCGCGCGTACGCGGCAGGAGACCGGCGTGCCGTGCGCGGCGAGGCAGCGGGCGACCGTCCACATGCCGTGGGCGATGGCCCGGGGGAAGCCGAACAGCCGGGCGGTGAGCGGGTGGAGGTGGATCGGGTTGCGGTCCCCGGAGGCGGCCCCGTAGCGCCGCCCGACATCCTCGGCCAGCCGCCACTCGGCGACGGCGTGCAGCGGTTTGCGCACCTCTTCCCGAGGAGCCTCACCGGGTCGTCCCGTGCGGTGCCGGGCGAGATACGTACTGCTCGACTCCCAGACGAGGTCACCGCCTTCCCGCAGCTCCGTGACGACCGTGGCCTCCGTGCCGCGCCGGTGCGGTCCCAGCCCGCCGATCCGCACCGCGAGTTCGTACGCGCCCGTCGCCGGCATTCCCCGGTGCCGGGTGAGAGTGATCGACGTGTGGACCAGGCCCAGCAGCGGCAGCGGGAAGTCCCGGCCGCTCATCAGCCGCATGGCCAGGGGGAATCCGAGCACGTGCGGATACGTCAGCGGCAGCGCGTCCTCCCCGGTCGGGAACCCGCAGACCCGCTCGTACGCCGCCAGCCGCGCGAGGTCGACGCGCAGGGCGGGCAGGACCAGCCGGGTGCGGGGGAACTCCGCGTCGGGGGCGGGCCGTTTGAAGGGGGAGAGCAGGGCACCGCGGGCGAGGAGCGGCGCCAGGGAGGGGGACCCGGTGAGGACGAGAGCGGCGGCGTCGGACATCACGCCCCCAGCAGGCTCTGGCCGCAGACGCGCACGACCTGGCCGTTGACCGCGCCCGAGCCGGGGTGCGCCAGCCACGCCGTGGTCTCGGCGACGTCGACCGGAAGGCCGCCCTGGGCGAGGGAGTTCATCCGGCGGCCCGCCTCGCGGATGAACAGCGGGACGGCGGCGGTCATCTTCGTCTCGATGAAGCCGGGCGCGACCGCGTTGACCGTCACGCCGTACTCCGCGAGCGCGCGCGGCGCGAGGGAGCGGACCAGGCCGACGACGCCCGCCTTGCTGGCCCCGTAGTTGGTCTGCCCCGCGTTGCCGGCGAGGCCCGCGATGGAGGCCGTCGCCACGATCCGGCCGCCCCGCTTCAGCGTCCCGGCCTTCAGCAGCGCGTCCGTGGTGCGCAGCACGCTCGCCAGGTTCACCTCCAGCACGGAGATCCAGCGCTCGGCCGGCATGTTCACCAGCCGCCGGTCGCGGGTGATGCCCGCGTTGTGGATGAGTAGATCCAGGCCGTCGGGCAGGGCCTCGGCGATCCGCGCGCCCGCGTCGGCGGCCGTGATGTCGAGGAGCAGCGCGCTGCCGCCGAGCCGGGCGGCGACGCGCCGGGCGTCCTGTTCGGCCCCCGGCACATCGAGGACGACGACCCGGGCCCCGTCCCTGGCGAGTGTCTCGGCGACCGCCTCACCGATACCGCGCGCGGCACCGGTGACCAGGGCGGTCCGGCCGGTCAGGGGGCGGTCCCCGTCCGGTGCCGGTTCCCCGGGCTCCTGGGGCGTGCCCACCTCGATCACCTGCCCGCTGACATACGCCGACTTGGGTGAGAGCAGGAAACGGAGCGTGGACTCCGCGGCGGACGCGTCCGTCAGCCGGACCAGGTTCACCGTCCTGCCCCGGCCGATCTCCTTGCCGAGGGAGCGCGTGAAGCCCTCCAGGGCCTGCTGGGCCGCGGCCTGGTGGTGGTCGGCCGGGTCGAGCGGCGCGCCGAGCACGACCACGCGCCCGCTCGTGGTGAGTGACCGTATGCCGGGATGCAGGGCGGCGTGCACCTCGGCCAGTCCCTCGACGTCCCGCACCCCGCTCGCGTCCAGGATGACGGCGGCGGCCCGGTCGGGGCCGGCCGGGGCGATTCCCGTACGGGCGAGGACCGGTGCGAGGCCGAGGGCGGACCGGCCGGCGGTGAGATGACGCAGGCCGCCGTCCAGGGCCGGGCGCTCGGGGGACCAGCGGGTCAGCGCCGCGGGCCGGGGCAGGCCGAGGCGGCGGGTGAGGAAACGGCCGGGCGCGGTACCGGTGAAGCGCAGATAGCGGTCGGCCATTCCAACTCCCAGCTTCCGGAGGATGCTCGCGGTTCCTTACTCTGGAGTAAGGTTACCGGAGGTAATGCTACGTCACAGGCGAGGAGCAGGTCGAGATGAGCATCGAGCAGGTGTCGAGATGAGCATCCAGCAGGTGTCGAGATGAGCCCCCGGCAGACGGTGCCGCAGGTGCGGCGCGTGGCCGTCATCGGCGGAACACGCATCCCGTTCGCCCGCTCCGACGGGCCCTACGCCACCGCCTCGAACCAGCAGATGCTCACCGCCGCCCTCGACGGCCTCGTCGAGCGGTACGGGCTCCAGGAGCCCGGCGCGGTGGGCGAGTTCGTCGCCGGTGCCGTGCTCAAGCACAGCCGCGACTTCAACCTCGCCCGCGAGACGGTCCTCGGCTCGACGCTGCACCCGCGCACCCCGGCCTACGACATCCAGCAGGCCTGCGGCACCGGGCTCCAGGCCGTCATCGCCGCCGCCAACAAGATCGCCCTCGGCCAGACGGAGTCGGCGGTCGCGGGCGGCGCCGACACGGCCAGTGACGCGCCCCTGGGCGTCAATGACACCCTGCGCCGCATCCTGCTGGAGGCCAGGCGCGCGAAGTCGGCGGGCGCCCGTCTGAAGGCCCTGGCGAAGGTGCGCCCGTCCCATCTCGTCCCCGACATCCCGCGCAACGCCGAGCCGCGCACGGGCCTGTCCATGGGCGAACACGCCGCCGTGACCGCCCGGGCCTGGGGCATCGGCCGCGAGGCCCAGGACGAACTGGCCGCGGCGAGCCACCAGCGGCTGGCGGCGGCGTACGAACGCGGCTTCTTCCAGGACCTGGTGGTCCCCTTCCGGGGCCTGGCCCGCGACCAGAATCTGCGCCCCGGCTCGACCGCGGAGAAACTCGCCGCCCTCAAGCCGGTGTTCGGCCTCGACCACCCCGGCCCGACCATGACCGCCGGGAACTCGACCCCGCTGACGGACGGGGCGGCCACCGTCCTGCTGGCGAGCGAGGAGTGGGCCCGGGAGCGCGGCCTGACACCGCTGGCGTATCTGACCGCGTACGAGACGGCCGCCGTGGACTTCGTGGACGGCGATGTGGCGGGCGGCGAGGACGGCCTGCTCATGGCACCCGCGTACGCGGTCCCGCGCATGCTGGAGCGGGCCGGGCTGAATCTGGCCGATTTCCAACTGATCGAGATTCATGAGGCGTTCGCGTCCCAGGTGCTGGCGACGCTCGCCGCGTGGGAGAAGCGGGGCCTCGGCACGGTGGACCGCGACCGGCTGAACGTCGCCGGCTCGTCCCTCGCGACCGGCCACCCCTTCGCCGCCACCGGCGCCCGGATCGTGGCCACACTGGCCAAGCTCCTGGCCGAGGCCGAAGGGGACGCGCCCGCACGCGGACTGATCTCGGTCTGCGCGGCGGGCGGGCAGGGGGTGACGGCCGTCCTGGAGCGGGCGTGAAGCCTGAGACAGCACCAAAACTGAAGGTCCCTCACGTAACCCCCGAGAATGCACAGGCCCGACTCCGGACCATCCCCGAACCCGCACAAACCCGCCACGTGAGGGCCGTACGATCCCGTTCCTACCGGCAGTAACCCCTTTCTGCGGGTTCAGCCGGTTGAGCGCCTCGGCGTGCGAGGCACGTACGTCCATGCAGCAAGCAGTTCTTCGCTGCACGCCCCAGGAGCCGCCCGTGTCCACTGCGTATCCCTCCTCCGCCTACGGCGACGTGTACGGAGGACCGGTGCTGGTCGAGCCCGAGACACGGCGGCTGGACGGGGTGGTGCGGGAGGCCGCCGTACCGCCGCTGGCGCCGCCGTGGACGCACGGGTCGCTCGCCGACCTGCCGTTCGACAACGCGAGCGCGGAGCCGGACGCCGTGGTGCTCAGCCGCAAGGACGCCGAGGGGAACTGGAGCGACGTCACGGCGGCCGAGTTCGCCGCCCAGGTGCTCGCCGTCGCGAAGGGGCTGATCGCCGAGGGGCTGATGCCGGGCGACCGGGTCGCCGTGATGGCTCGCACGATCTACGAGTGGACGGTCCTGGACTTCGCGGCCTGGGCGGCCGGTCTGGTCACCGTCCCCATCTATCCCACGTCCTCCGTCTTCCAGGCCCGCTGGATCCTCCAGGACTCCGGCGCGGTCGCCCTGGTCACCGAGACCGCCGGGCAGGCCGCCGCCCTCGGCCCGGAGCGCGAACGCCTGCCCGACCTCCACCACATATGGGTCGTCGAGAAGGGCCACGTGGACCGGCTCGCGGAAGCCGGGGCGCACCTGGCCGACCACGAGGTCGAGGTGCGGCGCGGCATGCTGGGCCCCGACACGCTCTCCACCCTCGTCTACACCTCGGGCACCACGGGCCGCCCCAAGGGCTGCGCCCTCACCCACGGCAACTTCTTCGCCGAGGTCGACAACGCCATCGAGCTCCTCTACCCCGTCTTCAAGACGAAGACCAGCGAAGAGGCCTCGGTCCTGCTGTTCCTGCCGATGTCCCACGTCTTCGGCCGCATGGTCGCGATCGCCTGCATCCGCGCCCGGGTACGGCTGGGCCACGCGCCGAGCATCAAGGCGGACCACCTGCTGCCGGACCTGGCGAGCTTCCGGCCGACCTGTCTGCTGGCCATCCCGTACATGCTGGAGAAGGTCTTCAACTCGGCCCGCGCCAAGGCCGAGGCGGGCGGCCGGGTGACCTCGTTCGACCGCGCGGTGTCGGTGGCACAGCGCTACGGCGAGGCGATGGAGGCCCGGCAGACCGGCACCGGCCCGGGCCCCTCCCGCGCCCTGAAGACCGCCCGGGTCTTCTACGACCCCCTGGTCTTCCGCCGTATCCGCAACGCCATGGGCGGCCGGGTCCGCTACGCGATCTGCGGCGGCTCACCGCTCGGCCGCCGACTCGCCGCGTTCTACGCCGGCGCCGGCATCGAGATCTTCGAGGGCTACGGCCTGACGGAGACCACCGGCGCCGCCACCGTCACCCCGCCCCTCAAGCCCCGCCTGGGCACGGTCGGCTGGCCGCTGCCCGGCACCCGCGTCCGGATCGCCGCCGACGGCGAGATCCTCCTCGCCGGCGACCACGTACTGCGCGGCTACTGGGACCCCCAGGCCGGCGGCGTCGTCCCCGCCGCCCCCGACGGCTGGCTCGCCACCGGCGACCTCGGCGAACTGGACGACGAGGGCTATCTGACGATCACCGGCCGCAAGAAGGAACTGCTGATCACCGCGGGCGGCAAGAGCGTCGCCCCGGCCCCCCTGGAGAACTGGCTGCGCTCCCACCCGCTGATCTCCCAGTGCCTCGTCCTGGGCGACGGCCGTCCCTTCGTCTCGGCCCTGATCACCCTCGACCCGGACGGCATCAGCCACTGGCGTCAGATGAACGGCAAACACCCCGTGCCGCCCAAGCTCCTGGTCGACGACGAGGATCTGCGGGCCGTCCTCCAGCGCGCCGTCGACGAGGCCAACAAGATGGTGTCCCGCCCGGAGTCCATCCGCGCCTTCGCCATCCTCGCCGAGGACTTCACCGAGGAGGCAGGCCATCTGACCCCCTCGATGAAGCTCCGCCGCCAGGCGGTACTGCGCGCGTTCTCGGAGGAAGTCGAGGGGCTGTACGCACGCTGAGTCGGCCTGCTGTGAGGCGGCCTTTGCGATGTCTTCACACGATTTTCTTGACGCCGTACGCCGTCTCCCCTTTGGCTTTCGAGCAATCCCGTCGCGATGCTCCCCCCATCGGAAGGCACCACCAAGTGAAAGCGCGTAACACCCGTCGGACCGCTGTGCGCCCTGTCGCCATAGCCCTGGCGGTCTCCGTATCGGCCCTGTCCCTCACCGCGTGCGGCGACGACGGGAGTGACGACAGCGCCGTGCGGAAGGGCAACGACATCACTGTGGGCCTGCTGCTGCCCGACCGGGACACAGCTCGCTTCGAGAAGTTCGACTACCCGCTGATCAGGGACGAGGTCGCGTCCCTCACGGAGAACAAAGGCAAGGTGCAGTACGCCAACGCCGAGGCGAGCGTGTCCAGACAGAGCCGGCAGTTCCAGAAGATGATCGACGACAAGGTCGACGTCATCCTGGTGGACGCGCTGAACTCCAAGAAGATCGCCGCGGACGTGAGGAAGGCCAAGGACGCGGGCATCCCGGTCATCGCCTACGACCGGCTCGCCGAGGGCCCGATCGACGCCTACGTCTCCCACGACAACGAACTCGTCGGGCAGGTGCAGGGCCGCGCCATCATGAGCGAGCTCGGCGAGAAGTCCCAGAACGACAAGGTCGTCATGATGAACGGCGACCCCGGCGACCCGAACACGGCCCGGTTCAAGGACGGCGCGCTGAGCGAGCTCCAGGGCCAGGTGGACATCGTCGAGCAGTACGACACCAAGGATTGGAAGCCCTCCATCGCCAAGGCGAACATGGAGAAGGCGATCCGGGCCGTCGGGCTGAACAACATCGCCGCCGTCTACTCGGCCAACGACGGCATGGCGGGCGCCGTCATCGAGGCGATGGAGGAGGCCGGCGTCACCAAGATGCCGCCGGTGACCGGGCAGGACGCCAATCTGGACGCGGTGCAGCGGGTCGTGTCGGGGGAGCAGTACATGACCGTCTACAAGTCCTTCCTGCTGGAGGCGACGAACGCCGCGAAGATCGCGGTGGCCAAGGTCCAGGGCCGTCAGATCGAGTTCGCCGCGCTGACCCGGGAGACCGTCGACAGCCCGACGGCGAAGGGCATCCCGGCGATGCTGGTGCCGGTGGTCGCCCTCACCAAGGACAACATCAAGGAGACGGTGATCACGGACGGCGTCTACACCGTGAAGGACATCTGCACCTCGAGGTACAAGGCGGACTGCGCGGCGATCGGCCTCGAGTAGGCCGGGAGCTCGACTTCCGGGTCCGGCTCTTGACTTCGCTGGGTGCCCGCGCGACATTCACCCCCCGTCTGTCGCGCTGGAGCCGTCATGACCACTGACACGAACTCCGCACCACCCGCTGGTTCCCCCTCCCAGGCTCCTTCCCGGGCTCCTTCGCGGGAGCCTTCGCGGGCGCCTTCCCGAAGACGAGTGCTGGCCGGTGCCGCGGGTGCCGGGCTCGCGGTCGCCACCGGGGTGCAACAGGGCGCACAGGCAGCCGAATTACCCCCGCTCGGCACGTACGACGTCGTCGTCATCGGCTCCGGCGCGGCCGGGATGACCGCCGCGCTGACCGCCGCCGGACAGGGGCTGAGCTGCGTCGTCCTGGAGAAGGCCCCGACCTTCGGCGGCTCGGCCGCCCGCTCCGGCGCCGGGATCTGGATCCCCAACAACCCGGTCCTCCAAGCGGCCGGAGTCCCGGACACGCCCGCGAAGGCCGCCGCCTACCTCGCCGCCGTCGTAGGCCCGGACGTCCCCGCCGACCGGCAGCGCGCCTTCCTCGCCCACGGCCCGGCCACGATCTCCTACGTCATGGCCCACAGCCCCCTGCGCTTCCGCTGGATGGAGGGCTACAGCGACTACTACCCGGAGCTGCCCGGCGGCCTGCCGAACGGCCGCTCCATCGAGCCCGACCAGCTCGACGGCCGGATCCTGGGCCCGGAACTGGCCCGTCTGAACCCGCCGTACATGGACGTGCCCGCCGGGATGGTCGTCTTCAGCGCCGACTACAAGTGGGTCACGCTGGCCGCCGTGAGTGCCAAGGGCGCGGCTGTCGCGGCCCAGTGCCTGGCACGGGGCACCGCGGCGGCGCTGCGCGGCGAGAAGCCGCTGACCATGGGCCAGTCGCTGGCGGCCGGGCTGCGGGCGGGACTGCGGTCGGCCGGGGTGCCGGTGTGGCTGAACACGCCCCTCACCGACCTGCACGTCGAGAACGG
This sequence comes from Streptomyces sp. NPDC055506, assembly GCF_053643595.1. Taxonomy (NCBI): domain Bacteria; kingdom Bacillati; phylum Actinomycetota; class Actinomycetes; order Kitasatosporales; family Streptomycetaceae; genus Streptomyces; species Streptomyces sp. NPDC055506. Next base: position 28,656 of record NZ_JBSHKH010000011.1, read on the forward strand.
CACGGTCACCGGAGCGGTCGTCACCCGCGACGGCACCCCCGGCCTGGTCCGCGCCCGCCGGGGCGTGATCGTCGGCTCCGGCGGCTTCGAGCACAACGCGGCGATGCGCGAGCGCTTCCAGCGCCAGCCCATCGGCACGGACTGGACCGTAGGCGCCAAGGAGAACACCGGCGACGGCATCCTGGCGGGGGAGCGGCTCGGGGCCGCCCTCGACCTGATGGACGACGCCTGGTGGGGCCCGGCGATCCCGGTCCCGGGCCAGCCGTACTTCTGCCTCGCCGAACGCACCCTCCCCGGCGGCCTCCTGGTCGACGGTTCGGGCAGACGCTTCGTCAACGAGGCCGCCCCTTACAGCGACGTCGTCCACACCATGTACGACGAGCGCGAGGCCATCCCGGCCTGGCTGATCACCGATCAGAACTACCGCAACCGGTACCTCTTCAAGGACGTCCTGCCGACCCTGCCCCTGCCCGGCGCCTGGTACGACTCGGGCGCCGCGCACAAGGCCTGGTCACTGGACGCGCTCGCGGCCTCGATCGGCGTCCCGGCGGCGGCCCTGCGCACGACGGTCGACCGCTTCAACTCCCAGGCACGGCGGGGAGAGGACCCCGATTTCCACCGCGGCGACAGCGCCTACGACCACTACTACACGGACCCGTCCGTCCTCCCGAACTCCTGCCTGGCCCCCCTCTGGCTGCCCCCGTACCACGCCTTCCGCATCGTCCCCGGCGACCTCGGCACGAAGGGCGGCCTGCTGACGGACGCCCGGGCCCGAGTCCTGCGGGAGGACGGCTCGGTCATCCCGGGCCTCTACGCCGCCGGCAACGCCAGCGCCGCGGTCATGGGCCACAGCTACGCGGGCGCGGGCTCGACCATCGGCCCGGCGATGACGTTCGGGTTCATCGCGGCGAGGGACATCGCGGGGGTGCTCTGAGGACCCCTAAGCGGCGGGCCGCCGGGGCTTGCGGGCCACGAGGCACGCCTGGGCGACCGGCTCCCCGAGCTCCTCGTCGGCCTCCCGTACGGTCCGGGAGCGCAGTACGAATCCGGCGGCTTCGAGCAGGGGGACGATCTGCTCCGGCCGGCGCCGCCGGAAGTCCAGGGCCACCCGGTGTCCGAAGGCCTCCTCGTAGCGGCGGGGCTCGTCCCCGGCCTGGAAGCCGAGCAGCAGGTGCCCGCCGGGCCGCAGCACGCGGTGGAACCCGGCGAAGACGCCGGGCAGGTGGTCCAGGGGGGTGTGGATGATCGAGTACCAGGACACGACCCCGTCGACCGAGTCGTCCGGCAGCTCCAGCTCCAGGATCGAGCCTTGCACGAACCGGAGTCCGGGGTTCTCGCGGCGGGCGATCGCGAGCATCGACTCCGACAGATCGAGCCCGAAGACCGACAGCCCCCGCTCCGCCAGAAACGCCGTCACCCGCCCGGGCCCGCACCCCAGATCGGCGACCTCGCCCCCCTCACCCACCACCTCCGCGAACCCGGCCAGCAGCCCCCGGTCCAGGGGCGTAGTCCCGTGCAGCCCAGGGAAATGGACGGCGTAGTCCTCGGCCACGGTGTCGTAGAAGGTACGGGTCTCGATCACGAAGTCGGCGTCGGTCATGCCCCGAGACCCTACTGCGGGGGCGGAACGCCCTGCCCGGGGTTTGCCCGTCTGCTCGGACTTCCGCCCCTGGCCTGCGCTGAGGGCGACCCGCGTCGCCCAGGGCCGTGCCGGCGGTGTCGTCCCGCGTGTGCGGCGCCGCTGTGGCCGTCGCGCAGTTCCCGCGCCCCCGAAGGGCACCGCACCGCACCGCCCCGTCCCGTCCGACGCGGACACGCCCTAGCCGGCCGGCTCGTCTCCCCGGCCGTCGTCCGGGCGGGCGTCTTGCTGTGCCTTGGTCCCTCTCGTCGCTCCGGCGCCCGCCGCCGCTCCGATAGCCGTGCCCAGGCCGAGACCCAGGGCCAGGCCCAGGCCGATGTTGTCGAAGACGGTCAGGCCCAGGGACAGCCCGAGGGCCGTGCCGAGCGACAGACCGAGGGACACGCCGGTCGCCAGATGGTTGTGCGCGGGAGTTCCGCTTTCCCGCTCGCCGTTCTCGCCGTTCTCTTCACGTCCCTGCATCCGGACATCTTCTCGCAGAATTGGCGAGAAATTCACCGGCACCCGGGAACGGGAAAAGGCAGGAGCCCCGTCGCCTGACGGCGCGGGGCTCCTTGGGTACTACTGATCAGACCGGGGTGACGTTCTCAGCCTGCGGACCCTTCGGGCCCTGCGTGACGTCGAAAGACACCTGCTGGTTCTCCTCGAGGGAGCGGAAGCCGCTCGCGTTGATCGCGGAGTAGTGGACGAAGACGTCGGGGCCGCCGCCCTCCTGGGCGATGAAACCAAAGCCCTTTTCGGCGTTGAACCACTTCACGGTTCCGGTAGCCATAAGCCCTCCTTGGGCCCAAAAGGGTTGCCCTGCTCCAGAACCAGCAAGTGTGAAGATGAATTCTGCACAACTGCATACGTCTGAGAATGACGAGAGCCCGCGGTCACATGCTCCGCAGGCTCTGTACTGCAAGGGAAACCAAACTGCAACTTGCGATGAGCCTAGCACGCAGGCCCCGGAATGCAATAGGGGTCAAGATCACGTCACCCGAATGTTTGAACATCCCGCCGCCGACTGGCGGAGAGGGCCTCCGGCGGCGATCACGAACTCACGGCGGGGCCGGACGCCGACCACTGGGCCGAGAGGGCTAGCCTCACGATGTGGACAATCCTCGCACCCGGCCGCGCGTCGGCCACATCCAGTTCCTGAACTGCCTGCCCCTGTACTGGGGGCTCGCCAGAACGGGCACGCTCCTCGACTTCGAGCTGACGAAGGACACCCCGGAGAAGCTCAGCGAGAAGCTGGTGCAGGGCGAACTCGACATCGCACCGATCACCCTGGTCGAGTTCCTCAAGCACGCGGACCAACTGGTCGCCTTCCCCGACATCGCCGTCGGCTGCGACGGCCCGGTGATGTCGTGCGTGATCGTCTCGCAGGTCCCCCTGGACCGGCTGGACGGCGCCCGCGTCGCCCTCGGCTCGACCTCCCGCACCTCCGTCCGCCTCGCCCAGCTGCTCCTCGCCGAGCGCTACGGCGTACGCCCGGACTACTACACGTGCCCGCCCGACCTCAGCCTGATGATGCAGGAGGCCGACGCGGCCGTGCTCATCGGAGACGCGGCGCTGCGCGCGAACATGCTCGACGGGCCGCGCTTCGGCCTGGCCGTGCACGACCTGGGCGCCCTGTGGAAGGAGTGGACGGGCCTGCCGTTCGTCTTCGCGGTCTGGGCGGCGCGCCGCGACTACCTGGAGCGCGAGCCGGTCCTCACGCGCAAGGTGCACGAGGCCTTCCTCGAGTCCCGCAACCTCTCCCTGGAGGAGGTCGCCAAGGTCGCCGAGCAGGCCGCCCGCTGGGAGGACTTCGACGAGGAGACCCTCGCCCAGTACTTCACGACGCTCGACTTCCGCTTCGGCGGGCCGCAGCTGGCGGCGGTCGCCGAGTTCGCCCGGCGCGTCGGCCCGACGACCGGGTTCGCGGCGGACGTGAAGGTGGACCTGCTTCAGCCGTGAGCGGGCGCTCCTCCCGCACTACTCTGCTGAGAGTGCAGGCGTAGGGGAGCCGGGGGCCCCGGGCTTCCGTACGCCTACGGGGGAGGGGTGACGCCATGCGGCCGCTCGATGTCGACGAACCCACCGTCGTGGGGCCCTACCGGCTGCTCGGCAGGCTGGGCTCCGGCGGGATGGGCCGGGTCTATCTGGGCCGCAGCGCCGGAGGCCGCACGGTCGCCGTGAAGATCGTGCACCCGCACTTCGCGCTGGACGAGGAGTTCCGGGCGCGTTTCCGGCGCGAGGTCCAGGCCGCGCGCCGGGTGGGCGGCGCGTGGACGGCGCCGGTCCTGGACGCGGACCCGGAGGCACGGGTGCCGTGGGTGGCGACGGCGTACGCGGCGGGCCCGTCGCTGTCCGCCGCGGTGGCGGACTTCGGGCCCTTGCCGGCCCACACCGTACGGGTCCTGGGAGCGGGGCTCGCCGAGGCGCTCGCGGCGGTGCACGAGCTGGGCCTGGTGCACCGGGACGTCAAGCCGTCGAACGTCCTGCTCACGCTCGACGGCCCCCTGCTGATCGACTTCGGGATCGCCCGGGCCACGGACGGCACGGCGTCCCTGACCTCCACGGGCGTGTCGATCGGCTCGCCCGGCTACATGTCGCCCGAGCAGATCCTGGGCAAGGGCGTCACGGGCGCGGCGGACGTCTTCTCGCTGGGCGCGGTCCTGGCGTACGCGGCGACCGGCGAACCGCCCTTCCCCGGTGACTCCTCGGCGGCCCTGCTCTACAAGGTCGTCCACGAGGAGCCGGAACTCGGCCTGCTGGACGGAGAGCTGCGGTCCCTGACGGCCGCCTGCCTGACGAAGGACCCGGGCGCACGGCCCGCCCCGGCGGAGGCGGCCCGACGACTGGCTCCCGAGGGAGCGGCCCGGCTGATGACGGGCGGGTGGCTGCCGGGGGCGCTGGTGGAGCAAGTGAGCCGGAGCGCCGTGCAGCTGCTGAACCTGGAGGCGGCCGGGCCGGGGGCCGGGGGGCCTTCGGGGCCGGTGGGGTTCAGTAGTCCTTCTGTGGGGGTGATCGAGACGGGGGAGGGTGGGGAGACAGGAAAGGCCGCTGAGACGGTTGGGGCTCACGGGACCGGGACTGCCGAGCCCGGGGTCTTCGGTCCCCCACCTGTCATGCCCACACCTCCCACGGCCCCGCCCTTCACCGCCGTACCCCCACCCCGTGACGCCGGCCCGCAGGACACGGCCCCCTCGGACACCGGGCGCCGCCCCGGCAAGGTCACCGTCTCCGTGGCGGCGACGTCCACGCCGGAGGGCGGCGGGCGGGTGCGGAGGCTGAGCTGCTCGGTCGCCCTGGCGGTCGCGGGGGCGATGGCGGCCGTGACGATCGGGTCGGTGTTCGTGTTCGACCTGCTGCCGGGCGGCAGCGACACCCAGGACGACAGGGACGGGGCCGCCCCGGGCGCCGACCACTCCGCACCGTCGGCGAGCAGCAGCGCCACCGGCGCGGTGCCCGCCGCCTACCTCGGCACCTGGGACGGCCAGGGCACCGCCCTGGACGGCAACCTGCCCCTCGGCACGTTCCGGATCACGGTCCAACGGGCCGCCCTCGGCCAGGAACTGGGCCGCCTCCGCCAGACCGACCAGATCGGCGGCGTCTGCATCGACGTACTGACCCTGAAGCAGGTGACGAAGAAGGAGCTCGTCGCGACGTCCGTGGGCGCGAAGACCAACCACAGCGGCTGCAACCCGGCGGCCACGACCGTCCACCTCAGGCTGGTGGGCGACGACCTCCAGTACCAGTCGGAGAGCGAGGAGTCGGGGCGGCCTCAGGCTCGGATGTCGAAGGTGCGGTAGGGGATGACCTGCGGTTGAGCCTAACCAGCAGGGTGATCAGCAGCGCGGCCGAGGCGAGGGTCGCGACCAGGCCGACGATCCACAGCCACGGATAGTGCACGTGCACCCAGCAGGGACCGCCCTGGCTGTAGCAGTCGGAGTCCCAGTTCCGGCGCCGCTTCAGCCGTATGGTCGTCGCGATCGCCCCGGCGACCAGATACCCCGCTGCGAGCCCGGGCAGAGATGCGGCCACCCAGGCAAGCGAACGGGCCCTGCTCTTCTTCCAGTTCATCCGGGTGAGCGGCCACACCCAGACGAGGAAGACCAGCGGCACCAGAGCACCGACGGTGGCGGCGAAGGCGTACGCGCCGCCGGGCCACGCGGGAGCGAGGTGACCCCAGAGGTCGTGGCTCCAGTACATGTCGAAGAAGACCAGCGGCGTGATCAGGGCGACGAAGCCGGGCAGCACAAGGCAGCCGAACAGGCGCTCTCCGACAGTGGTCTTCACACGGCGAAGAGACGGAGGACGCCCCGGCCTGTGCTCGTACCGCAGGGCGGCCCCGGCCGCCTTTCTCCGCTTCGGCTTCGCCGAACTTCCGCTCATGGCCCCTAACTCCCACCCTGATCAGGCGCTCACTACTGTGTCTGCGATAGCGAACACCATCAGACGCGACTGACGTGCCACATCGCGTAATGCCGGGAAGGCCCACCATGGAGACACTGCAGCCGGACGATCCAGCGGAGTTGGGCACTTACCGGCTCCTGCGAAGACTCGGCGCAGGAGGCATGGGCCGCGTCTACCTGGCCCGTTCACCCGGTGGCCGTACCGTTGCCGTAAAGGTCGTACGTCCAGATCTCGCCGCGGACGGCGACTTCCGGGACCGCTTCAGGCACGAAGTCGAAATAGCCAAGGCCGTCTCCGGCCGTTTCACCGCCCCCGTGGTGGACGCCGACCCGGACGCGCCGCTGCCATGGTTGGCGACGTCATACGTGCTCGGCCCGGACCTCACAGACGTGGTCGCCGCGCACGGTGCGCTGCCGGAGCCTACCGTCCGGGCACTGGCTGCCGGCCTGGCCGCCGCCCTTCAGGAGGTTCACGCGGCGGGGCTGATCCATCGTGACATGAAGCCGTCCAACGTCCTGCTGGCGGCAGACGGTCCGCGCGTCATCGACTTCGGGATCGCCCGGGCGGTGGACGGAAACCGTATGACGCAGACGGGAGTCGTGGTCGGCTCACCCGGCTACATGTCACCGGAGCAGGCGCTCGGTCAGGACATCAGCACGGCGGGGGACGTCTTCTCGCTGGGCGCCGTGCTCGCGTTCGCGGCGACTGGCAGGGGAACCTTCGGCCATGGCGCCGTCTCACACGCCTCGTTGCTGTATCAGGTCGTGCACGGCGAGCCCGACCTGGAGGGCGTACCGCAGCAACTGCTGGGCCTCGTACGCGCATGCCTCGCAAAGGACCCGGCACATCGGCCAGTGCCGTCGGAAATCGTGACGGCGCTCGCTCCGCAAGGCGTCGAGGGTGTTCTCAGCGACTGGCTGCCGTCAGCGGTGGCATCGACGATCGCCACGCACGCCGCCGGAATTCTGGACCTGGAGGCTCCGCAGCCGTCTCCGGCACCGATCGCCGCATCCTTCGGGCCAGCACCTGCGATGGCGCACGAGACGCCGGCGTCAACGGCCACACCGTCGCCCGGGTACGGCTACCCCTCGGTGTCGGGACATGGCAGCACCCCTGTGGCTGCCTACGGCCCCCCGGGGCCCGGCTACGCCACACCGCCCGGCGGCGCCCCCACTCCGGGATACGGGACGACAGCACCAGCCTACGGCGCTCACGAACAACCTTTCGCGGTAGGACCGGCCTCCACCAGGGCCACCGCCTCCACGGGGCACTCCCGCCGCCGCGTGCTCGGTCTGGCGCTCGGCGGAGCCGCCGCCGTCGCTGCGGCGGGCGGGGGGACCGCTTGGTGGCTCGGACAGGACGAAGACTCCAAGTCCACGGCTTCCGGCACGAGCGGCGAACCCGCCGGGGAGAACTTCACCACCCCGCCGGCCGGCGTCGCCCCCCAGCCGCTGTGGCACGAGACGGCAGCGGAGGACAGCACCACCACCGACGTACCGCTCCTCACCCACGGGGGTCTGCTCCTGGTCAGCGGCGACCCCTTGGTGGCCTACGACGTGAAAACCAGCGAGACACGCTGGTCGAAGCCCGACGTCTGCGCCCCTGGCTCCCAACTCCTGTTCCATGAGGACAAGGTGTTCCTCACCGATGGCGGCACGGAGGGGGTCCTCGTCGCGCGCGACGTGAAGTCCGGCAAGGAAGTGTGGCGCAGCCGCCTCGGCAAGGCACTCGGCGTCGAAGGCACCATCGCCATCGACGACAAGAACGTGTACGTCACGGCCACCGACTACGGCCAGGCCGCGAGTGCCACCAAGTACCGCACTGCGGTCGCCGCCATCAGCCACAGCACCGGTAAGAAGGTGTGGCTCCAGCACCGCGACTGGGGCACGAGGGACTACGACGTCCAAGGAACCGTCTCCGGCAAGTACCTCGTCTACACGGACTCCAACTACAACCTCACCGTGCGCGACACCGCCACCGGTGACCAGTTGTGGACGCAGAAGATCGGCGACGACTGGGCCTGGCAGCCGACGGTCGCGGACGGTCTCGTCTTCCTGCCCGGCGAGAAGCTCACAGCGGTGGACGCGGAGACGGGCCGCACACGGTGGACGCTCTCCCCCAAAGGCCGGCGCGGTTTCAACAACCCGGCCGTCATCGACGGCGTGCTCTACGTCAGTGACTACGACCGTGGCATCTGGGCCGTCGACGTCAAGACCCTCAAGCGGATCTGGCTCTGCGAGGACCAGGACCGTGGCGGGGCGGAGTCGTTCGTGCGGGTCGGCAAGACGCTCTACTGCGCCGCGGGGCCGCTGTCCGGCGGCGTCATCGCTCTTGAGGCCAAGACCGGCGACGTCCGCTGGACCTGGACCGACAACAAGGATTCCGGTGCCCCCTGGCAGATAGCCCTCGCGGGAAACCGACTGTTGGTGACGAACGGGCCGGAGATCTACGCGATGCCGGCGGTCTGACGCCGGGGCGCTGGGGCGCGATTCCGGGGACTGCCATAGTCTCCGTTAGCTGAAGTTAACGAACGTGGCCACAGGGGCCGACGGGGAGGATGACCATCATGCGGATGCTGGTCACGGTCGTACGTGAAGGCGGTGAGCCGGAGGACGTCGTCGTCACCACCGACGACACCGCCACGGCAGGTGATGTCGCGGAGGTGCTGGCGCAGGCCGTCGGAGGAGGCTTCGGGCCGCGTGGCGGTGCGGCGGGGAACGTCGTCGCCATGCCCGGCACCTCACTGGCCTCGCTGCCCGGCTACGGTGCGGCGGTGGCCGGAGCGCCAGGACTGTGGGCCGACGGTGTGCTGTGCGATCCGGCGTCCCCGGCGGCCGGCGTCCTGCGGGACGGTATGCGCGTCTCCGTCGACCGCTCGATAGGCCCGCTGCTGCGCAAGGGCGAGCCCGTCGGACAGTACGAGTTGAGGGTGGCGGGTGGCCCTGGTTCCGGGCGGGTGGTCCGGCTGGGTGTCGGAGCGGCCACCGCGGGATCGGCACCCACCTGCTCGCTGCCCTTGCCGGACGCCGCGCTGCCGCAGGTCGCCCTCCGGCTGACGATCGACCTCCAGGGCAACGCCACCCTCGTCCCGGAGGCCGGGGCCGACATCCGACTCAACGATGACGCGGTTACGGCCGGGACTCACTGGCCGCTCGGCGGTGTCGTACGGGTCGGTGACTCGCTGCTGGTGCTCGACAAGGTGGCCGAGCCGGACGCGCACCTGTCCGCGATGAGTGAGGGCGGCCTCGCCTACAACCGCCCCCCTCGGCTGTCGCCGCTGCGGCCTCGACGGCGACTGGCCGTGCCGGTGCCTCCCTCCAAGGGAGAACGAGCGCGTTTCCAGTTCATCATGGCTTTCATGCCCTTGCTGTTCGGGCTGTCCATGTACTTCATCACCAAGCAGATCTACATGCTGCTGTTCTGTCTGATGAGCCCGCTCATGATGCTGGGCCAGTGGATCAGTGAGAACCGCGAGGGCAAAAAGAAGCACAAGACATCCCTGAAGCAGTACAAGAAGGACCTCGCGGCGCACGAGGCCGAACTCATCACCCTCAGCAAGGAAGAACAGCGCTCCCGCCGCGAGGACAACCCTGACCCGGCCGAGATCCTCCTCTTCGCGACCGGCCCCCGTCGCCGACTGTGGGAGCGCCGTCTCACCGACCCGGACGTGATGCAGTTGCGCATCGGGGTCGGTGCCCTGCCTTCTGATGTGGAACTCGTCTTCGCTCGCGGCGGTGCGTCGCACGACGAGGAGCCCCCGGAGCCCCCCACCCTTCCGGATGTGCCCGTCACCCTGCCACTCGCCCGGCTCGGCGTGGTCGGTATCGCGGGTGACCGTGCCCGTGCCCTCGCCACCGCGCGCTGGCTGAGCGTGCAGGCCGCCGTGCTGCACAGCCCCAGAGACCTGTCTCTGGTGTCGCTGGCCGCGACACCAGCCGCCGGCGCCGAGTGGCACTGGGCGCACTGGCTGCCGCACACCAACCCCGATGAGGGACAGGACTGCGTCGCCCTGGTCGGTTTCGACTCGGAGGGCATCAGCCGCAGGGTCAACGAGCTCCTCAACGAGCTGGCTCGACGCAAGGCGGCCCGCGAGCAGCACAACATGACGGGCCAGCTGTATCCGGACGCCAACGTGCTCCTGATCCTCGACGGGGCTCGGCTGCTGCGCCGCGTCCCTGGTGTCCCGCAACTCCTGACCGAGGGACCGCAGTACGGCATCTTCGCCCTCTGCATCGATGAGGACGAGCGACTACTTCCCGAGGAGTGCAAGGCCGTCGTGGCCTGGTCGCCCGACGCGGCCCATCACGTGCGGGTGCGCGGCTACGGTCTGGAGGCCGCCGGGGACGTCCTGGCTGACCAGGTCCCCTACGAATGGTGCGAACTCCTGGCCCGCTCCCTCGCTCCCATCCGCGACGTCAGTCGCGACGACGCCGACTCCGCCCTGCCCACCTCGGCCCGGCTGCTGAACCTGCTGAACCTGCCCAACCCAGCGGGTGCCGACGTGGAACGCATCTGGCAGGCGGGCGGTTCGACGACGTCCGCACCGATCGGCCTCGCCGCCGACGGCGCCTTCGTCCTGGACATCCGCCGCGACGGGCCGCACGCGCTGGTCGCCGGTACGACGGGTGCCGGTAAGTCCGAACTCCTGCAGACGATCATCGCCTCGCTGGCGGTGGCGAACCGCCCCGATGCCCTGAACTACGTCCTCATCGACTACAAGGGCGGCAGCGCGTTCATGGACTGCGCTCGCCTGCCGCACACCGTCGGCATGGTCAGTGACCTCGACGCCCACCTGACCGAGCGGGCCCTCGCCTCGCTCGCGGCCGAGCTGCACCGCCGGGAGCGGATCCTCTTCGACGCCGCAGCAAAGGACATCGAGGACTACAACGACACCCGCAAGCTCCGCCCCGAACTGGAACCGATGCCCCGGCTCGTCCTGGTCATCGACGAGTTCGCGTCCCTGGTCGCCGAACTGCCCGACTTCATCGCGGGCCTGGTCGACATCGCACGCCGAGGCCGCTCGCTCGGTGTGCACCTGATCCTCGCCACGCAGCGTCCCGCGGGTGTGGTGAGCGCCGACATCCGGGCCAACACCAACCTCCGCATCGCGCTGCGGGTGACGGACGCCTCCGAGTCGATGGACGTCATCGACGCACCGGACTCGGGCGCGATCGCCAAATCGACTCCAGGCCGTATGTACGTCCGCTCCGGCGCCCAGTCCCTGGTGGGCGTGCAGTCGGCCCGTATCGGTGGCCGTCGCCCGGCCACCGGCCAGACGGGACCGAAGGCCACGCTGATCCCCTTGCCCTGGAACGCCTACGCCCGCCCGCTGCCCAAGCGGGACGAGGCGCAGGACGACGGCACGATGGTCACCGACCTGGCCGTCCTTGTGGACGCGGTACGCGACGGCGCCGAGCGGATGGGCTTCGGCGAACAGCGCAGCCCGTGGCTGCCGCCGCTGGCGGAGTCCGTCACTCTGGACGAATTGTCCACGTACGGCGGCGCACCGGCCGCCGCGCCGGGAGACGACGTGGCCCCGATCCCGTACGGCCTGGTCGACCTGCCGGCGAAGCAGAGCCGCATGCCGGTGTCCCTGGACCTCGTCCACGGCGAGCACACCCTGCTGCTCGGTGGCGCCCGATCCGGCCGATCGACGGCGCTGCGTACCCTGGCCGGCTCGCTGGCCCGCAACACCTCACCGCTCGACGTGCACGTCTACGCCATCGACTGCGGCTCCAACGCCCTGCTGCCTCTGGTCCGCCTGCCCCACGTGGGCGCCGTCGTGACCCGCGACGAGCCGGACCGGGTCCGCCGGCTGATCCAGCGCCTGCAGGTGGAGGTCGCCCGCCGCCAGCAACTTCTGGCGATGGAGGGCGCGTCGAGCGCGGCGGAACAGCGTGCGGGAGCCTCGCCGGAGGAGCGCCTGCCCTGGATGGTGCTGCTCCTGGACAGCTGGGAGGGCTTCGCGTCGACCTTCGAGAACTACAACTACGGCCAGCTGCTCGAAGCGGCCCAGCGGCTCTTCCGGGAGGGTTCCGCAGCCGGTCTGAAGGTTGTCATGACAGCCGACCGCAGTGGTCTGAGCGGGCATGTCTCCTCGGCCTTCGCCGACCGCCTCGTCATGCGCTTCGCCGACCCGAACGACTACTCCACGGCCGGTCTGCAGGCCCGCGAGGTCCCGAAGAACATGCCGCCCGGACGCGCCCTGCGCATCACGGACACCGGCGTGGACGAGACACAGATCGGCCTGCTGGCGCAGGACCCGGCCGGACAGGCGCAGGTCCGTGCGCTCCGCGAGATCGCCGAGGAGGCACGAGCACGCTACGGCCGCGTCCCTGCGGGCCATCGCCCCCTGCGGGTCGACGCTCTGCCGACGCGCATCACGGCGTCGGAGGCGATGGCTCTGGACCCGGACTTCGCACCGCCGTCGCCTCTGTGGGCGCTGCTCGCCGTGGGCGGCGACGAACTGCACCCCATCGGGATCGACCTGGAGGAGAACGGACCCGGCTTCGTCATCGCGGGCCCGCCGAAGTCCGGCCGCTCGACGGCACTGCTGTGCGCTGCCGAGTCGCTTCTGCGAGCAGGAACGCCCCTGGTGGTCGTGACACCCCGCCGGTCCCCGCTGCGGGACCTCGAGGGGCGAGAGGGTGTTCTCGGCATGCTCAACGCGGACAGCTCGGGTGACGACCTGGAGGAGATCCAGGACCAGCTCGACGGACGGCCGTACGTCGTTGTGGTCGACGACGCAGAACTCCTCTACGACACGTCGCTGGACGAGCCGCTGGAAGGGGTCATCCGCAAGGGAGCCGATGGCGGCGTGGGCCTTCTCGCCGCCGGCACGACGGACTCGTTGTCCAGCCAGTACCGCGGCTTCACGGTCGAGGCCCGCAAGTCCCGCAACGGCCTGCTGCTGACGCCGCAGAGCTCCTCGGACGGAGAGCTGTTCGGCATCCGACTTCCTGCGAACAGCGGGGGCGGGGCAGCGGGGAGCGGGTTGTTCGTGGCGGGCGGGGCGTTTGTGCCGGTGCAGGGTGTGATGAACTCGTAGGACGCGAGAGGGCTCCCGCCCAGTGGGCGGGAGCCCTCATGCCTCGATCGCTGACACAGGCTAGGGGTTCCTCTCCCGAATGTCCTTGTCACGCGAGTCTTTGTCACCTGTCTACGAGGCAGCTGGCTTCTCCGGACCGAACGTGCGGAGGATCCAGATGCGACGCCAGGTGACTGCCACGGTGAGGCCAAGGCAGATGAGGGCTAGAGCCGAAGTGCCGTAGGCCGGCAGGTTTGCCGGCGGGTCCTCCACCCAACTTTGAGCGAGGATACGGGATGGGTCCTCGGGGTCGTAGGTGACGATCATAGAAGCGCCGGGTTGCGTTTCGGGAAGCATCCCAGCGTAGTCTGAGAGCTTGACCTCGGTGCCTGCCTTGGGGCTGCTCACGAGACGAACCTTCACGTACTTTGGCTTCGAGTCGACATCGACGACTGTGGCAGCGGCACTGACCCCGTGGGAACGCAGTTCCTGAACCAGGGAGCGCGACGGTAGCCACAAGAACAGTGTCATCCCTATGGACAGAAGAACTAGGCCGACGCCGGCCAAGATCACCCGGATTTGCGGCAGCGGAGGACGTGGCCTCCACGCCCTTGCTTCGGCGACCTCCTGATGCGCCCTCTTAATATGAGGCGGGAGTTGATACTGCTCCGCAGGGCGTCTTCTTCTCTTCTTAGTCATGCTGTGGCAACCTTATGAGAACCATCCGCCCACCGTATCCTTGACGCTTGACGCGGCGTCACCGATCGCCTTTCCTGCACTCTTAGCGGCGCCAGTAACAGCGTTGACTGCCTTCCTTCCGGTTTCCGTTTTGATAGCGTACGAGACGCCGTATCCGATGCCGAATCCAACTACGACACCTGCCGCGATTCCCCAGCCAACCGGTCCCCCCGCAGCCGCAACAAGCGCCGTCGCACCCCACGTTGCACCCATGCCGGCAGCCATACCACCGACATTGGCTGCTACGGCGACGTCTTTCTCCTCGCCGTTGCTGATATCCCAGCCGATAGCTCCAATAGTGAGGAGACTCCCGACCAGAGGTAGCTTTCCGCCGGTCCGGAGAGCACGGCCCCACAACGATGTTGTGCTGGGCGGCTTAAGGCCGGGAACCTTGTTGATCAGCCAGCTTCCACCGTCAGCGACGGAAGCTTCCATGAGTCGGGAGAATGAGCCCATGCCGTACCTGGCAAGGATGCGCTCCGCCTCACGCGCCGATCTTCCGGCCGACTTGGCTGCGCGACGGGTGGCCTTCTTGAACTCTCGCCTTTCAGCTGGGGTCATGGCGTTGAGGCGTTGCTGCTTCAGCTGCGCTGCTGCCCCAGAGAACTTCTGTGCATTTTCCCAGAAGTGGCTCGCGTATTTCGATTGAACGCCGATCACGCTGGCCAGTAGACCAGCACTGTCGGACCACGTGTCTGCGGGGTCGAGCAACTTCTTCGAGGCGATTTGCAAGTGCTTCCAAGCGAGGTCCCAAAGATCTGGGTCGTCCCCCTGCATGAGCGCCCGGTTGAATACAGCCGTGGGCTCGTCCTTCGTGAACTGGCCATGGAAGAGCGCGGCCTTCTTGTCGAAGCCCGGTGCAGGTGTCTCAGCATTGACTGCCGTGGTGAACGCGGACCCGAAGACCTTCACATCCTCCTTGGCCGTCGGGGCATTGGCGGCGATGATCGTCGTCGGCAGATTTTTGACCAGGTCGGGATTCATCTTGGCGTAGAACGCCGAGGCGAAGTCCGGGTCACCCTTGTGTTTGGCTAGCTCCTCAGCGATGCGGTGAAATTCTGGTCCTGCTTTGCTCGGATCGAGCTCAGCCGCGTCGTTTGCATCCTCTGCAAGCTTCTTTCCCGCGCTTCGAGCCTCGCCGATCGTCACGATGGGTTCGCGAAGCTGGACCATGGCGCCAGGTTTCTGAATCCCCTTCTGGTCAAGCTCCATTGCTGCTGCGAGTGCTTGACGGCGGCGAAGCATGGGCAGCTCGTCATCGACCCAGCCGGCGATCTTTCCGATTTCCGACAGGTTGCTCGTCTCTAGCCCGAATTTCTGAAATCTGCTTACATATGAGGACTTTGCTCCGCGCAGCTTCTTACCGCCGGACTCAAGGTCCTTGATCGTTCTCAAGAGGTTGTCCGGGTTGATTCCGGAGAAGTTTGGATCAACCACTGGTCGATTCACCTTCCGCGCTGTCAGCCAGTTGAGGGTCGACCAACACCGCGGCTGCACCCGACCCGCTGAGTGCCTCCCCTACTTTCTCGGTGGGGATGATGACCCAAGGCTGCCCTTCTCCCATGGCCTCGACCAGCAGGGGGATGGACGTGAAAGCCAATGCCACGAGCCGCTCCTCGCCGTCGTCACCAGCCATGGGCACGAGGATGACGTCGACGGTGCTGTCGCTGAGCGGGGCGCCGTCAGGTCCTTGAGGCACCTCGGTCATGGTGGGGAGCACGAGGGCTTCGGGGGCGGCGTGGGCCGTTTCGCTTGAGGTCATTGCGACAGATTATGAGGTGATGGACCGGCAAGCAATGTGATCTCCGAACGCTTATGTGGCATCGAGTTGGCGCCGGCGGCTTTCCGCTTCCGCTGGGGGCTCCACCGGAACACTCCGAGGCCGCTGGTACGGTGAGCATTCATCAGCCGGAACTGTGATGAATGAGGGGTGGGATTGTGGCAGATCCAGATGCTAAGGTTCCCAATCCGCGGAAGGCGGATCTTGAGCGGTTGCGGAGCGACCTGGCCAAGGAGGTGGAGAGCATCAAGAAGGCACTCAAAAGCCCGACCGAACAGATCGGCGGTGACAAGGTCTGGGTCGGGAAGAATGCTCGAGCCTGGCACAGAGAACTGGACGGGCGGAACAAGAAGTTGATCGAGCAGGTCGACAAACTGCTGCCTATCATTGATGCCGCCATTCGGAGTGAACCCGAGAAGGTGTCACAAAGCGAAGCGCGTACATACAACAAGGACGTCTGAGCTCACACGAGTGAACTGTTGCCGCAGGGCTGACGCTGCACGGTCCTCTGCCGCCGAACGTTGCTCGATGATGCGTCGGTGTCACCTACAGGCGCTTAACCTCTGTCCTGCTGAAATGCCGCCGGGGGCATCCCGTCCGAGGCTTGACGGCCTCGAAGGAATACCCCGGCAGGCTGCATCCGCGCGTTCCTCGTCGGCTCAGGTGGCGCGCTCGATGTTGTCGGCACTCGTGTTGGCCGACTTGCTGGCGTCGTTCAGCGTGTCGACCCACTTGTCGAACGTCGGCTTGATGTCGTGCCAGTCGTTCCGGAAGCGGTCGGCCTTGGGGCCCTTCCAGTAACCCGAGCTGTGGCTCGTGGCGGACTCCAGTGCCTTGATGAGGCCCTGGAGGTCGGTGGCCTTCTTGCCGAAGAGCTTGGACAGCTCCCGAAGCTGAGTGAGATCTGCACCGCGATCCATGACGATCCTCCCCGTGTCATACACGTAAACGGACTATCCGTTTGCACCAAGGGACGCTACCGCACCAGAGGTAGCTGCTGTCCATCGCCTTCAGAGATGGGAGTTTCGTGTGAACGATCGGTGTTGACCCTGATGGTGAGCCCGAGCCGCGGTGTCTCCGGGCGGAGCTGCCGGCGCACCAGCGGCTCTGCGGCAGGGAGAGCCCGAGCTCACGTGCAAAGGCGCAAGAAGCGCAGTACCGCGGATATATAGGCCTGATCCGTTCAAACAAGGACGAGACGCGTCGATGCCCGGCGTTGTCGTACAGTCGACGCAATGGCCGCAAGTCCAGTCAGTCCCCCTGCTTGAGGCGCGCGCCGGACAGTGTTTGAAGAGTGTGAAAATTTGTACATGATTCAGCCATGTATGTGTACGCGGGGATCCGACTGCGCGTACGCAAATGGCGTCACGAGCGCTGATCGCGCGCTCTCTGGCGGGGATCCGCCGGTAGCTTGCCAGGGCGCCTTTGCTACCTTGTTCTGACGCAACCACGCGCCCGGGAAAGACGTTTGACAGACGCATGGACGGCATAAAGTCCTCCGGCGCGCTTTGGCGGGTCGCACCGTAGCGGGAGGGCGATGCTCCGCGTGGCGGCAACGACGAGCACTGTCAACAGGGGGTTTTTGCGTGACGTTCAGGGGAATGTCCAAGGACAATGCGCGCAAGCTGGCTGCCGCGCTGGACGTCGCTGATGGTGCACTCTCCATTCAAGGGCCTCTGGTTTCCGGAATTCTCGCTAAATGGGAAGGCGACCAGGGAAATCTCGGACGCTTTCGGCAGGATGCAACCTGGTCCCGCGATCAGGCAAAAGATGTGCGTCGTCGACTCGGAATTCTGGACGCAGACCCGAGCGCCGAGCTCATGTTCATGGGGCTCACCGGAGTGCTCAAGACCTGGCAGGATTACCAGGAGCGCAAGGGTGAAATCGGTGAGTATGTAGAAGAGTTCAAGGAAGTAAAGAAGAACGTAACGATGCCGCTGCGGCTGACTAAGGTCGCTTCGGGCATCGAGGCTTCCCTTCAGCTGTACAAGCGCTGGTCCCAAGGGCAGAACGTAGCCGGGGCCAAGGCGGTCCTTGAGCTGAACAAATACTTCGGCATCGCCGGTGACCGGCTGAAGTTGAAGAATATCGAGTATATGCGCGAGCTTCTGAAGCTCCAGAAGATCGAAGGGCTTTATCAGCAGCCGTGGAAGTGGCAGCAGGGTCTTCGCACGTTCCTCACCACCAAGCTGAAGATTCCCCTGCCGGCAAAGCTGCTGAACCAGGCGCCCGGACTCAGCATCCTCGACCGTGTCGGCTTGCCGCTGGCGGTCGTTCATGGCGTCAAGGAAATGGTCGCTCCTGACCACGACGGCGTTCTGGGCGGTTTTGACCGCGGCATGGGCTTTGTGGAGGCGGCCGGCGCCGGGGCAGTTATGGGCGGATCTGCTGCGGCGACAGCCCTTGGGGCCAGCGCGACAGTCGCGGCTGCGGTCCCTGTTGTCGGCTGGGTGGCCCTTGGGGTGGCCGGTGCCTATTTCCTTGGCACCTGGGCCTATGACAACAGAAAGGCGATCGCTGATACCACCAAAAAGGCCTGGAATGCGACGACCAAGTGGGCGGGGGACGTGGCGGATAAAGGCGAGGAGATCGTCAACGGCGCCAAGAGTGCTGTGACGAATCTAGTCCCCAATGCTATCAAGAAGTACAAATTCTGGTAGGAGATGGCTTCGGTGGAATCGAAGGACTTGTTCGGTGTGCCACGGGACCGATGCCCGAACCAAAATGCTGCGTCGGCGTCGGCGTCCATGGGGCGACGCTACGGAGCGGCGGCCATCGACGGAACTCTCGCGGTCTTCTGCGCGGCCATTTCCGGGTTGATGCATGTGTTGAGTTTCCCGGCGTGGGAGGCACCCCCGCTCGCCAGCGGGTCTCTGTGGCTGCGAATTCTCACCGCCGGCATCGGTGTCTCGTTGTTCAATCAAGTGTTGCTGGGTCGGCTGTTCGGTCGCAGCGTGGGAAAACTGCTTGTAGGTACGCGTGTGGTCAGAATTACGGACGGTGGCCAGCCACGGCTCTGGCAACTTCTTGGCCGCTGGGTCGGCGGCATTACGTACGGCCTCACAATCCTGCCCATCGGATTCTTCCTGGGAGGCAGTGAAGCGGCCCCGCTCGATTTCGCTGGGGTGCGGATCGTGAAGGCCTCAGTCGACTCGTAAAGCGACTGCAGAACCTCAAATATTTAAGGGACTCGGTATGGCAAACCCGGAACTCGACCTCGAGTTGGATAAATTCCGCGAACTTGTTGGCAAAGCACTCGCAGAAGGGGGGACTCAGCCACTCATCAAGCTGACCGATGAGGAGCTTGCCGTGCTGGACCCCAGTGCACTGCAGGAAGTCGTGGCGCCAACACCGCACTTGTCGACGCTCTCCGAAGAGCAGCGCGAATGGGTACTGGCGACGGCGCTGCGCTCGCTGGTCTCCCGGGGTGCGGTGGAGGTCGCGAACATCCCCGAACTCGACGCCGTCCTGCGGTCCGAGGGAACTGATGCGCCACGCACCGCGGATGTGGACATGCGGGTTACGCCGGAAGTCAGCATGGCGCTGACACTGCGGCGCACTGCTGCACGGGCACTCGCCGTTGAGCAGCAGACCTCAAGCGGCAGCGTGACCGCATTTGTCTTCGTGCATTCCTCCGATCTCTTGTTGATCGAGCAGGTCACCGGTGGCGGTCTGCACATCTTCACGCTCGCCAGCAAGGCACGTGATGCCGCTCGGATCGTCCAGGCGCTCCTGGACCCCTTCGGCACGGCTGACCGGGATGGAAAGGCCCTGCGGCTCGACCCGTCGGCTCTGACAGACGACACGGTGGACAAGAAGCTGGCCTCCGTGATCGATAGAGCGCTGGTGGTGAGCCAGTTGATTGTGCTCGCCGATGAACCCGGACCGCTTCTGACGGCATACGCGACAGACCGCGAGGTGTGGGTGGTCAACGTGGACTCACCGCAAGCGCCCACCGGCATCACGGCGCAGGCGGTCAGCGAGCGTACCCTGGAGAAGTTCATCATCAAGTTGATCAGGCAGCCGGCCGCACCTGAGAAGTCGGCCACTGGGTGGGCGAAATGAGCGATCGCGTCGAAGAGTGCAGGAAAGATCTCAACAATCTGAAGAGATTTGCGAATGAGATCGACAAGACGCTGGACGCGGTGGACGCCGCGTCCGGCACCGAGGCGTGGCAAGGCCCTGCTGCGGACAAGTTCCGTTCGGAATGGCGCGGCCGGAGGAAAGCGATTCACGACGCCCTGGACGCCGCACGGGGACAGTACAACAAGATTTTGCAACGAGTGCAGGACGAAGAACACAAGAAGAAAACCAGTGCCGCGCAGTAGGTTGACAGATCGAAGCTTTCCTGCGCGACACAGACTTCATGAGGTTCCTGATGACTGATGCGAACTCACCCGTTTACACAGCCCACTTCGTTCGAACGCCTTTCCAGCTGCTCAGCGGCTCGAAGTGGAAGAAGCTGGTTGCGTTCCGCGTCGACGGCGAAGGGGTACTCCTAGGGGGTGCTCCTGCGCGCTACGAGGCCCAACTCGCGCATGTTCCATGGAGCGACATCACGTCCATCGTGGTGTGGCATCAGCGCACGGCTGGGAACGGGATCAACTACATCGGAGTGCAACGCCAGCCCGGGGCGCCTGTCTTGCCCGGCATGAACAGTAGCGTCAGTCGCGAGAGGGCCGAGAAGCTGGCCCCTCATGTGGATTACGAGCTGTTTCTGGCAAGCCGTCCCATCAACCTATGGCGTTTGGACCCAGAACGGCTCCAGGCCGCAGTGGATGCGTTCGCACCTCAGGTGCCCGTGCTTGTGTATTCGCAGCCACACCTCCCATAGTTCCGCACACCTGCCGTCAGCGGCCGGTCTGTGCCGGGCCTTCCGCGAGCTACTCGCTCGTCCGGGTGAGGCGTACCGCTTGCTCCGTAAGAGCCGACCCCCTGAACCGCACTCCCGCGAATTCGACCGTCTCGCCGACCCTCACGTCTTTGTAGACGGCCACCGGAACACCAGCACAGTTCGCGCCGAGGCCGGCCGTGCCCGCCGCGGTGTCGACGTACGAGACGGTCAGGGACGGGCCGGTGGGCAGTTGCTTCACGCCGCCGTTGGCGATAAGGGACAGCGTTTGTCCCTTGTCCGGGAAGCTCTTCGACGCGGCGGCCAGGACGGCGTGGTTGGTGGTGAAGCACAGGGTGTTGTCGGCGGCGCCGCCCACGAATTCCATGGACTCGGGAGCGGCGGCGAGAGCGGCCTTATCCTTGGCGTCCCTCGGTTCCAATACGACGCGGTACGAACAGATCTGCCGCACGGTGTAGGCGTGGCCGGAGACGGTGACCCGGGATCCCGGTTTCACGGTCCACTGCCGCTGCCCCGACTCGTAGCTGACCCCGTCGCGAAGCGTCGCGGTGTCCGGGCAGGGCCGGTAGATCAGGCGCGATCGTTCGCCGGCCTTGTAGCAGGCCAGAGCGGCCACCGATAAACGGCGGCGCGAGCGGCCCCGGACGCGGATCACAGGGGTGTGGCCGCGGCGGGACCAGGTGCGGGTGGCCGGCGGCGTCATCGAGAACCCGGCTTCGCCCTCGAAGACGAGCCAGGCGTCGAGCGCCGCCACGGTCCTTCCACCTGGGGCCAGGTCTCCTTCACCCAGCCGCCCACCAGGATCTCGTCCCGCTCGATCGCACGCCGGGCAGGAACCTGACAGCTCCAGCCGTGCCGCTTGAGCAGGGCAGCCACGCCTTGCACGGTGTAGCCCTTGTGGAACCGACGCCCGATCAGCGTCTTGATCCGTGACAGGGTCCAGGTCTGGTCCGGCCAGCCGTGTGCCACCGGCCCCTTGGCCAGTTCCCGCTCCAGCACGGCGAACAGTCCTCGCTGAGCAGAGGCAGCGATGCCGGGCCCTTCGAGGCCAGGGCTCTCGATCCGTCCTGCGACCAGGCCTTGCGCCAACGCTGTACCGAGCGGACGCTGACCCGCAGGTCGTGAGCAATGGCCGCGTTCTCCTCGCCCAGGGCGAACCGCCCGGCCGCCTCCATCCTCAACTTCTCTCGGAAGGACCGCCGTTCGTCGGTCAGCCCGCCCCCTTGCGCATACCTCATGCAGTCGGCATACCGCAGGGATCACGAGACGTCAGCCTCTACGACACCACGCTTTGAAGGTCAGTAGGCCCGGTCCGTTCATCGAACGTGATCACCAGGCCGCGCGGATCCGGTCCACGGCGCCCCCTGCCGACTGAGCTGGCTGGTCTAAGTTGATCACCAAGAACATTGGAACATCATCATCAGGAGATGAGATGCGGAAGTACCGAGTCGCCCGTGGCGCACTCGCGGTGGCTGGTGCTGTCACCCTCGTCGTCGCCGCGACGGGCAGCGCCAGCGCTGCCGACACCACGTTGCGACTGAAGCGTGGCGGGCACACCATCGGCACCATGACCCACCTTGACCCGGACCCCGACACCTTCCGGGTGTGCGACACGCGGGCCGACGGGCATGGTGTCACCGGGAAGCTCTACATGTACATGGCCGGGTGGCAGCTGAAGGAGACGAAGGGGGACGGTGGCAACGCCGGCTGCGGCACCTTCGACTACAACGTCGTCCCCTACGCCGCCAAGTATCTGATGAAGCTGTGCTGGAACGGTCCCGGTGGGGCCTGTGTCCAGAAGGAGTTCACCGAGGACTGAGCCTCCCCGACCGCCGTGCCGGAGCCAGCCAGCCGGAGAGGAATTCGCTTGCCTCTCCGGCTACTTGCCGCTGGTGTCGCAGCACAGGGGCGGATCGGCACCGTCACCTGTTGACGGACTGGATCTCCTGGACCGTGACCGCCTGGTCGTTGCCGAACGTGCCGTTCGGGAAGTCGCCGCCGGCTCCGCCTGTGCCGGTCCAGGCGATCTCCCAGGTGATGGTGGCCCGGAGCTTGTACGTGCCGTTGCCGGAAGAGCGGAGGTACTTGAGGCCGCACGGCGGGGTCCGGTCGGACTTGCCCTTAGCGTAGGGCTCGCCGATCGAGCCGGCGTTGATGGTGCACTCGCCCGAGGCCGGGTAGGTCTCCGCGTCCTCGGTGCCGGGCTCCAGCTTGAGGGAGACCGGTCTGGCGGTGGTGGTGGCCTGGATGTTGAAGCCGGGGACGTTGAGGGCCGCCGTGGCCTGGACCTCGTCGAAGACAGCCTTGTCGAGCCAGGCCCAGGTCGGCAAGTTCACCTTGGTCGTGGTCTCGGGGGCGAGGGTGACCTCCGTGTCGGGGAGCTCCATGTGCTGGTAGGCGAGGGCGCCGAGTATCTCCGGGGTGATGGCCTCTTCGTACTGGGGCGGCGGGGCGTCGCCGTTCTCGACCCAGAAGGGGAGATCGTTGCACGAACCTCGTTTGAGGATGTCGGGTTCGTCGGGGTTCTCGACGGCGGCCCAGAACATTCCCTCGCCGTCCTTGTCGACGTTGTAGTCCTTGTAGCCGGGGGTGTCGGTCCAGCCGTACTCGTCCTCGTAGTGGCGCTGCAACTCGTTCAGGGCCGCGCCCGCGTGGCCGCCCATGCCGGGCGAGTTGATCTGGCTCTCGAGGTCCTTGGACATCTTCTTCTTAAAGTCCTTGGCCCCGAGGTAGGGGGCGTACCAGCAGGGAGGGGGTGTCCAGTTGACGTCCGTGGACGTCACGTTGCCGGTGCCGCCGCCCTTGGCGACGGAGCCGGAGTACTGGATGCGGGCGGCGGCGTAGATGCCTTTGCCGTCGCCGCCTCCTGACTGTTCTGTGTTGGAGCCCTGAGCGTTGGCCGGCTCTTCGTCCGCGTAGGCCGGTTCAGTGATAGCGAGCATCCCCAGGGTCAGCCCCAGGGCAGCTGCGCCTGTACAGAGGGCTAGATGCCGTGACCTGTTCACTGGCACTTCGCCGCCTTGGCCTCGACGTAAACCTTGGAGGCCTGCCACAGGCCATCTCCGGTGGGGAGCTTGACCATGACGATCTTGAAGTAGTCGAAGGACGTGATGCTGGGGGCGCTCTTAAGGATCTTTCCAGTCTTGATCTCTTTAGAGTAGAACTTGCTCGAATCCACACAGAATGCAACCTCCACCGAGTTGCCGTTCGGCGCGGACCGGGTGGTGGCCTGATAGTGGCGCCGTGTGCCGTGTGCCGTCCAGCCGCCCTTCAGCCGGGCGTTGATTTGCGTCTTCGCGTACCTCATCCCATCGCCGGTCGAGTAAGCGACCAAGGCAGCGTCCTTGGTCGTGCGCTTGTCGACGCCTCGGTAGATGGCCCGGACGAAGTTCGCCGCGTCCTGCATCGCAGCCGCCTCGTTCTTGTCCTTCGGCTTGTCCCAGTCGAAGGCCAGGTTTATATCCTTGGGCAGGGACACGTCCACGCCGTCCGGCTTGTCCTCCGCCGGTGCCCCTGAAGGGGATGCCGACCCCTTCGGTGTCTCCGCTTCCTGGTTCGCTCCGGCGATCTTGTCGTTGTCGCTGGGCTTGTCGTCCCCGCTACCGCAGGCCGTCAACAGCAGTGCTGCCGTCGCGGCCAGCGCGGCAGCAACGGGCAAAGGGCGGCGCTTCACAGTGGATTCTCCCCGTGAGACAGATGTGAGTTCAGGGGACAGACGCTATCGGTGGGGTTCTCGCTTTCGCCAGAGCGAACTTGGCCGATTGCCGCGGCATTTAGGGCGTATGAGGGTGTAGTGGAGCGGGTCGTGTCCTGATCGTGCCTCAACGGTGAACGCCCCGGACGCTTGGTCGTGCTGCGTCCGAGGCGTTCGGTATGGCTGGGTGTTTTGCTATCGCGTCGCCCCGCATCGAGGGCAGGCGCATGGCGGGTATGTGGAGGTGTACGGCACGGGCTCGTGGGGGCCGCCGGCCAGGATCTCGACCTTGCCGTGGTCCTCGGTCACGGTGCCCTTCGCGTTGACCTTGTAGACGTGGAGGGTCATGCGTGAGCGGGGGTGGGGGGATTCCAGGAGTCCGACTGCCTCTTGCAGGGGCGGGTAGTGGGTGACGCACTCCTGGCAGGCGTAGATGGTGAGGCCGGGGCCTGTGGGGGTGGGGGAGTTGCAGAGCGGGATCCGGATCGGGATCGGTTCGTTCGTGGAGCGCTCGCAGCGGGTGCACATGCGCACCGACGGGCGCGTCATCGGGTGGCCGCCGGGACTCGTACGCCGTGGATGTGCTTCGGGCCCACGTCGATGCCGTAGGTGGCGATGCGGGCGGCTCGGCGGCGTTCCCGTTGGCGGCGGTATTCCGTGGGGTCCAGGACGTAGGGGCGTACGACGTGGCATGCGTTGCCGTCGAGCCGTTCGGTGAAGCGGGGAGGCGGCGGTGGGGTGCCGGTGACGCGCAGAGGTGGCACCGCGCCGAGGCGATGGCGACCTCGGGGGCGTGGGGTGCACAGGCTCAGCATCCACGCGAGGGCGTGGACGATAAGGTCCAGCATTGTCAGCGCTCCTTGTAAGCGTTGGCCATGCCCCGGGACGGCTCGCATCCGTCGCCGGGGTCTGTCGTGAGAACGCTAGAGCTGCATGTATATGCATGTCTACCCATATGGGCGGAGAGTGGCTTCTATGACTCCATGGAGGGTCGTATATACAGTTCGGCTGTGTTCGAATTTGACCCCACCAGGCCGAAGTGGCAGCAGATCGCCGAGGTCGTTCGGCAGCGCATCGCCAGCGGCGAGTACCCAGTGCGAGGCTTGATCTCCGAGGTGAAACTGGAGCAGGAGTTCGGAGTCGCCCGCGAGACTGTTCGTAAGGCCACCGCAGCCTTGCGGGAAGAAGGGCTGATCGTCACCACTCGGGGCATGGGATCGTTCGTCGCGGAGCGCTGAGCGACGCCGGTCGACCTCGACGGGCGGCCGGGGCATGCCGCGTTCCTGTGGAGTTTGCTGTTACGGCCATCCAACTCCCACCCCGTAACTACACTCCCGCCCCATGCGCACCCCCCACCACACCAAGCATCCGAAGCCGAGAAGAGGCGGCGTCTCCCGAGGAGGCCGTGAAGGAGGGCCCGGGGGCGGTGACGCCCCCTGACCGCCGCCGAATCGAAACCCGGGGCCAAAGCCGGGGCCCGCGCCCGAGCCCGACACAAACAGTCCCGCGACCCCCGAGCCCACTGGCTGCTCCTGGCCCTCACCCTTCCCGTCGTCTTCGCCTTTCTGATCTTCGAAGGCTGGACCCAGCACGAGGTCGACGCCGCGAAGGCGCGGTCGCCCTGTGCCTCGCCCGTGCCCGATGCCGTGGCGAAGGGCGGGCCCGTGATCGGGATCAACCGGGACGGGATACGGACCGGGGCGATGCCCGCCCGGACCGTCGCGCTGACCTTCGACGGCGGGCCGGACCCCGTGTGGACCCCGCGGCTGCTGGATCTGCTCCGCAGGAACAACGCACGGGCCACCTTCTTCGTGCACGGGGCCCAGGCCGCCCGGCACCCCGAACTCGTGCGGCGGATCCGGGCCGAGGGACATGAGATCGGGTCCAATACGTACACCGGGGCCGTGCTGGGGGAGTCGTCCGCACCCCGTTTCGAGGCCGAGCTGGAGCTGACCCAGAGCGCGCTGGCCGGGACCACCGGGCAGCGGACCAATCTGCTGCGGATGCCGCGGACCACCACCCCCGACACACTCTGCGGCGGGGAGTGGGACGCAGCGCGGCGGGCCACCGGGTACGGGTACGTGCTCGTCGCCGCCGACAAGGGCGCGCGGAAGCCCGCGCAGGGGATCGTCCGGCAGTTGAGCCAGACGGAGAGCGCGTATGCCGAGGCGCGCAGGCTGTTGAAGAACCGGGGCGTCGACCGGTTCACCACCGTGTCCGACGGGCTCGGGCTCGTACCGTACAAGTCTGCCTCCGTCGCCGAGCGGTGGTCGGGGGAGGGGCTGATCTGGGTCACGCGGATCGGGCAGGTCTTCTCCACCGCCATGATCTGGATCCTCGGCATCGCCGGCGGGCTCGGCGTGCTGCGGCTGTTGCTGCTGGCCCTGTTCGCGCGGGCGCATGTGCGCCGGCTGGAGCGGTTCCGGACCGGGGCGCCCTGGATGCGCGAAGCGTCCGGGCCGGTGACCGTGCTCGTCCCGGCGTACAACGAGGAAGCCGGGATCGGGTCGACCCTGCGGTCGCTGCTCGACTCCCATCATCGGGAGTTGCAGGTCATCGTCATCGACGACGGGTCGAGCGACCGGACCGCCGATATCGCCGCGAACATGGGCGACCCCCGTGTAGAGGTCGTGCGGCAGCCCAACTCCGGCAAGGCCGCCGCGCTCAACACCGGGCTCGCGCACGCCCGGTACGACATCGTCGTGATGGTCGACGCCGACACCGTCTTCGAGCCCGATGCCATCGAGCGGATCGTCCAGCCGCTCGCGCACCCGGCCGTGGGCGCCGTCAGCGGTAACACCAAGGTCGGCAACCGGCGTACTCTGCTGGGCCGATGGCAGCACCTCGAGTATGTCTTCGGGTTCAACCTCGACCGGCGCATGTTCGAGGTGCTGGAGTGCATGCCGACCGTCCCGGGCGCCATCGGGGCGTTCCGCCGGGACGCGGTGATCGGCGTCGGCGGGGTCAGCGAGGACACCCTCGCCGAGGACACCGACCTGACGATGGCCCTGTGGCGGGCGGGCTGGCGGGTGCTGTACGAGGAGTCGGCCGTCGCCTGGACCGAAGTGCCCACCAGCGTCCGACAGTTGTGGCGGCAGCGGTACCGGTGGTGCTACGGCACGCTCCAGGCGATGTGGAAGCACCGCGGGGCGTTCTTCGGCCGCGGGCCCGCCGGGCGGTTCGGGCGGCGCGGGCTGACCTACCTCGCGCTCTTCCAGGTCGCCCTGCCGCTGCTCGCGCCCGTCATCGACGTCTACGCCCTGTACGGCGTGCTGTTCCGCGACCCGGTGGAGTCGGCCGGGGTGTGGTTCGCCTTCTTCGGCGTGCAGATCGTCTGCTCCGGCTACGCGCTCAGACTCGACGGGGAGCCGGTGCGGGCGTTGTGGTCGATGCCGTTCCAGATCGTCGTCTACCGGCAGTTGATGTATCTCGTGGTGATCCAGTCGCTGGTCGCGCTGCTGGTAGGGAGCCGGCTTCGGTGGCAGCGGATGCAGCGCTCCGGTACGGCCGCTGAACAGATCGGTGGGCCCGTTCCGTATAAGAGCGTGCCTATGCGTTGAACCGACAGCATCCCCCCACAGCATCGCCGAGGTGAACCAGCGGAATGGGCCGATGAGCGACTGGACCGATCCTGCGGGCGACCAGCGAGCGGGGCGGAATCCGAGAAGGGTCCCGTCCGCGTCCCCGCTGGTGCCCCCGCCCTCGATCCGTACCGCCCCCTTGCCCGGCATGTCCTCGTCGGCCGCGCCCGGCCGCTACGACGGCAACGTCGAGGAGCCTGGGCGAAGAGGCAGCAACAAAAACGCCGGCAGCAGAAACCCCGGCAGCAGAAACCCCGGCAGCAGAAACCCCGGCAGCAGAACCCCCCGGCGCCGGGCCGGAAAGAGCCGCCGCTTCGTGCGTACCGCCGCCGTCCTGTCCACCGTCCTGGCCCTCGCCGGCGCCGGTACGTACGTCTGGGCCGACACCCGGCTCAATCAGGAGGTCGACCTCGGCGCGCTGAGCGCCCGGGTGCCGGCAGGCCAGGGCACCAATTACCTGGTCGTGGGCTCCGACAGCCGTGACGGCCTCTCGGAGAAGGACAAGAAGGACCTCAACACCGGCTCGACCGACGGCCGCCGTACCGACTCGGTGATCCTGCTGCACACCGGGGCGAACGGCACCACCATGCTCAGCCTGCCGCGCGACTCCTGGGTGACCCTCCCGCCCTACGTCGATCCCGACACCGGGAGGAGCTACAAGGCCGCGCCGAACAAACTGAACGCGGCGTTCTCGCTGGGCGGCCCGGACCTGCTCGTGCAGACCGTGGAACGCAACACCGGCGTGCACATCGACCACTACGCGGAGATCGGCTTCGCCGGATTCGTGGGGGTGGTGGACGCGGTCGGCGGTGTGGACATGTGCCTGGACAAGGCCGTGCGGGACAAGGACTCCGGCGCCGATCTGCAGGCCGGCTGCCAGACCCTCGACGGCTCCGAGGCCCTGGCCTTCGTACGGCAGCGCAAGCAGGAGGCCCAGGGCGACCTGGGGCGCACCCGCAACCAGCAGAAGTTCCTGGCCGCCCTGGCCGACAAGGCGGCCACCCCGTCCACCCTCGCCGACCCGTCCAAGTCCTTCCCGACCCTGAGCGCAGGCCTCGACACGCTCATCGTGGACGAGGGCACGGAACTGCCCGACCTCATGTCGCTGTTCGAGGCCCTGAAGAGGGCCACGGCCGGCGGCGGCAGACAGCTCAACGTGCCCGTGGCCGACCCCGACCTCCGGACCTCCAAGGGCAGCGCGGTGAAGTGGGACGACCGGCGGGCACGTGATCTCTTCGCCGCGATACGGGAGGACCGGCCGCCGAGCGGCTAGACAAAGGGCGTGCCCGGCTCCAGCCCCGCCAGCACCCTGCCGTACAGCTCCAGGTTGGTCGCCGGGTGGACGAACGCGTGCAGGTTCAGCGCCCGCAGATCGCGCACGGCCCGCTGGATCGGCACCTCCTCGTGGAGGGAGGAGGCGCCCGAGGCCGAGCCCAGCAGGTCGGCGGCCTCCAGACAGAGCCGCGCCACATAGCCGCTGCGCGCCCGGACCCCGGCCCGTTCCTCGGTCGTGTACGGCTCCCCGCTCGCCGCCCGCGTCTGGAGCAGCGTGACGATCTCGTCGGTCAGATGCTCGGCGCAGGAGATCTTCAACGCCGCCTCGGCCGTCTGCAGATGCGTGACGGGCGCCTCGTTCTGCCGCTCGTAGAAGGTGTACGTGATGCCCCGCCGGTGGATCCGCTCGCGGAACTCAGCCAGTGCCGAGCGGGCGAGGCCGAGGGCGTTCGGGGTCGCCCAGGCGCAGAACATCAGCAGCACCGGCACCCGGTAGAACGGGTCGTCGGCGTTGGCCTTGGACGCGAACTCACCGCCCAGCAGCGGGGCGACCGGCAGCACGCGGTGGGCGGGGACGACGACATCGCGCGCCACGACACTGTTGCTGCCGCTGCCCGCGAGACCCGACACCCGCCAGTCGTCGAGGATCTCCAGCTCGGCCACGGGCACGGCGGTCCACACCGACTCGGGCCGCCCCTCGACCCGGGCGGTCAGCAGATGCCAGTCGGCGTCCCGGCAGCCGGTGGCGAAGGGGGAGGTCCCGTTGACGACATAGCCGCCGTCGCCCGTCGGGACCGCCGTCGCGCTCGGGACCAGGCTGCCGCCGACGCGGACGTCGGGGCTGGTGAAGATCTCGTCCTGCGCCTCGTCCGGGAAGAGCGCGGCGACGTACGCGCATCCGGCCTGGATCAGCGTCATGAAACCGGCCGAACCGCACGCGGCGGAGAGCTCCGCCAGCGCCTCGACCTGGGTCCGCAGGCTGCTCTGGTAACCGCCGTACCGCCGGGGCACGTTCATCCGCTGGATCCCGGTCCCGGTCAGCGCCTCCACGACCTCGCGCGTCACGCGCCGCTGCCGCTCGGTCCGCAGGGCGTGCCCGCGGACGAGGGGCGCGAGCTCGCGGACGCGCTCGACCAGGCCGGTGTCGGTGGGAGGTACAGGCAGAACGGTGTCTCGCGTGCCCGAAGTCATGGCTGCACGGTGACCTCCCGCCGGCCAGGTGTCAACGGGCCCTGATCCTCCGGGAGTTGATCCCGGCCAGCGTCGCCCTCAGTGAGCCGTACCCCGTCGCGGCCCACACGCTCCGCTCGGCCGGCAGCTCGAAGTAGGGGACGGTACGGCCGTCCTCGTCCTGGTCGGTGAGCACCTCCGGGGCGCGGCGGTCCCGCAGGGCGTCCGCGCACTCCTGGCACACCGCGACGTCCAGCCGGTCCCGGCGGCCGAGCGGACGCCAGCCGGTGCGCAGGGCGGCGCGGCCGTGCAGGGGGTGGAAGAAGCAGAGGGGGAGGGCCGTGTCGTCGGTGCCGGTCAGGGCGTCCTCGCCCTCCTGGACCAGGGCGAGGACGCCCGCCAGGTCCGGCAGGCCCCGGGCCTCGTCGAGGACCGTGCCAGCGGCGGCGTAGGCGTCGAGGGCGTGCTGGAGACCCGGCGTCGTGGCGAGGTCGGCGGCCTGGGTGGCCTCGCCGAGCGCCAGGACCTCCGCCTCCGCCCGGCGCCGCAGCTCCGCCTCGTCGGCCGCACGGGCCGTTGCGAACACCAGCTGCGGCACGGCCGGAGTCGTCTTGCGGGAACGGATGCCGCCCCGGGCCGCGAGGGCCGCCGCCAGGGCCAGGACCGGTACGCCGACGAGCAGCCACCAGGCGGAGCCGCCCGAGTACGACGCGGCCGAGGACGCCGCCGAGTCGTCCTGGTCCGACGGGGTGGCCGGCGACGTCGAGCCGTCCAGGTCCTTCATCGCCTCCTCGTACCGCTGTGTGCCCTTCCCCTCCGCCACCAGCTCCACGGCCTTGCCCGTCAGGTCGGCGAGTCCCGCGTCCCGCGTCTCGTCCAGGAAGCCGGCGGCGGCCACGGCGTCCCGCGTCTGGTGGGTGTCGGCGGGCCACTCGTACCCCTCAAGGGAGTCCGCGAAGTCGCCGTCCGTCGTGATGAGGACGAGCTCGCGCTGGTCCGCGAGCCGGTCGCGGACCGTCCCGGCCAGGACTCCGGAGTCGCCGTCGAAGGCGTCGCCCTTGGCGAGGGGCGTGAGTACGACCTTGATCGGCAGGCCCGTCCGGCGGATCTGCTGCGCCAGCTCCCGCTGCCGGGACGGCGGTACGGCATCGGCGTACGCCTCGTCGACGTAGACCGGGGACGTGCGCAACGCGTCCGCGATGCGCTGCCCGGCGCTCGGGCCCTCGCCGTCCGCCGCCAGAGCGGGACTCGCCGTGGTGGTCAGCGCCGCCAGCAGCAGCGCCGTGAGGACGATGATCACGCGCTTGACGTCAGTGGACACCTGCGGTCTCCCTCACCTTGTCGATCAGCCGGGCGATTCCGTGGGGTAGGGCGGTCAGCGGGCCGTCGGTCGCGTCGTAGTACGGCACGCGGCCGCTGCCAGCAGGGGCGGGCAGCCTCATCAACCGGGCCGGCGTCCCGAGCGGATCGGCGATGGCCGTGTCGCGGCACAGCGCGCAGACGGGAAGCATGCGCCGGCTGGTGCCCTCGGCGGAGACCCGCACGTGGGAGAGGCGCACGCCGGGCCCGTGCAGGGGGTTGACGCCACAGCACAGGTCGGTCTCGTCGCCGGCGAGCGCGGCACGGCCCGCCCGCGCCAGCACGATGACGGCGACCAGGGTCGCGGGATCCGTGCCCGTCGCCCGGGCGCGGTCGGGGTCGCCGTCGACCAGGAGCATCGCCGCGTCGAGATGGTCCCAGGCGCGGGTGCGGTCGTCCGGGTTCGTGAACTCGCCGATGAGCGTGGTGAGTTCGGTGTACGCGGTGCGCCGGAGGTAGGAGGCCGAGGGCTCGGTCGGGGCTGTGAAGGGCAGGAGGTGAGTGGCCTCGGGCTCGGGATCGCGGCGCCGCAGCAGACGGCCGGTGGTCCACATCACGCCCGCCACCACACCGGACAGCAGGAGTGCCGCGAAGGCGCCCACGAACAGGCCGGGCAGGAAGTCGGTCGCGAACAGGGGCGGAAGGGTGTGCTCGTCGGCCTTCGGGGCGGGGGCCGGCGCGGACTCGAAGTCCGGACGGTCCGTGCGCGGGGCCTTGTCGAGGAAGGTCATGAGCTTGTCGAGGCGCTCGCCGAGGAGATGGTCGTCGGCCTCGTCCGCCCTGCCGTCGCCGAACGTGACCGCGTCCGGCAGGTCGAGGGAGAGGAGAGTGGAGTCGAGGCGCAGGCCGTAGTTGTAGACGTCGATCGTGCCGTCGTCCGGGGCGGCCACCACGTACAGCCCCTCCTGGCGCGCCTTGGCGTGCACGGCGGCGGCGAACAGCCACGAGTCGCCGGCCGACTCGCTCTCCGGCGTCTGCGGCACGAGCAGGACGTACACCGGGCCGCGGCCGTCGGAACGCCGGAAGTCCCGGATCCGGTCGTGCAGCCGGTCCAGTTGGCGGGAGTCGAGAACCCTCGGGCTCTCCGGGTCGGCGTAGACGGGGTCCTTCTTCAGGCCCGCCGCGACGCGGTCGACCCGGGCGGACAGATCGGCCGGGGTGGGCGGCTTCGCCGCGCTCGACCTGGTCTGGTCGAAGACGACGGGGGCGGCGAGGGCGAGGGCGGCGGCGGTGAGCACGGCCGCGCCGGGGACGACCCAGTGGGGGACCCGCCGTCCGGCCCCGGAGCGACGGCGGCGGCGACGCACGTAACCGGCCACCAGGAGGATCGTCAGGGGCACGCCGGTGAGCAGGATGCCCGTGACGAACGACTGGTTCTCGCGGTCGGACGGGCCGATGTACATGTCGGCGGGCTCGTCGTCCCGGTACGTCTCACGCGCCGCCTCGGCCCGCGCGGTGGCCTTCTCGCCGCCCTGGGCGATGACGTCGGCGAACCTCTCGAAGCTGAGCAACGGACCAGCGTCATAGGGAAGTTCGTACCTCGTGACGGTCAAGGCGGCGTCGGCCGGTGCGC
Source organism: Streptomyces sp. NPDC055506 (assembly GCF_053643595.1). NCBI lineage: Bacteria > Bacillati > Actinomycetota > Actinomycetes > Kitasatosporales > Streptomycetaceae > Streptomyces > Streptomyces sp. NPDC055506. Next base: position 61,727 of record NZ_JBSHKH010000011.1, read on the forward strand.
GTACGCCGTAGGCCGTGGCCTCCGTGATCCCGCTCTCGTCGATCAGGACGAACAACCCGTCCCGCCCGAGCCGGTCGTGCACCGCGCCGAGCAACTGCCGTGCGTGCATGCTGCTCTGTGACGGCAGCACCAGGACGTACGTCGGGACGCCCGTCTTCTTCGCGAGCCTCGCGAAGTCGGGGGCGGTGGAACGGGGGATCTCACGCGGGAGTTGGTCGGTGACGTGCACCGGGTTCTCGCGGAGGAGGTCGGCGAGGTGGGCGGCCTGGGTGACGGGCGTGCCCTCTGCCGCCCGGGCCGGGGTGGCGGTTGCGAAGAAAGCCGCTATGGCGCAGAGCGCGAGCAGCACCCGGAGGAGACGTGGCCGGTCACTGCTCCACACCGGCATATGCGCTGTGTATGGCCTGTTTGTCGCGACTGCTCTCACCGGTATGCCCCCCGCGTTCCGATCGCTGTCCGGGCGGCACTCTACCGGGGGGCTTCGCGAGTGCTACAGGTTGCCGGGCTTCGGGGCGGGGCGGTCCGGTTCGGTGAACACCGGCTGGTGAAAGGATGGATGGTGTTCGCCGGGCTCGGCACGGAAGGCGGTGAAGGCCGGCATGTGGCGCGAGTCGCTCGGAGACGTGGTGACAGGGCCCTGGCGCCCTCCCGCGTCCTACGCCGCCCTCCATGCCGTCGAGACGTCTCTGGGCCGGCCCCTGCCACCCGCACTCCGCTCCCTCCTCCTGGAGGCCGACGGGATGGAGGGCCCGTATGGCGAGGACATCGTCTGGCCCGCCGGCCGCATCCTGGACGACAACCTCGCCTTCCGCACCCGACCCGCGTTCCGTTCCCTCTACCGCCCCTTCGACCCGTTGCTCTTCTTCGGCGACAACGGCGGAGGAGACCAGTTCGCCTTCGTCCAGGATCTCGGCGACGACAGCGTCCACGTCTGGGACCACGAGACGGATGAACGCGGCCTCGTGGCGCCCGACCTGGACAGCTATCTGCGCAAGGCGCTGGGAAGCGACGGAGAGGATTGGTACCGGTAGCGGTAGCCGGCCCTTCAGCCCAGCTTCGCGTTCTGGGCCTTCACCACCGTCGCCGGGAGCTTCGCGTCGCCCGGCCTGTCCTGGACGATGGCCATGCCGTCGACGGAGAAGTAGACGGCGAGGACGTCACCCTTTCGGACGGCCTGGGCGTGCATGGTGTGGGTGATGCCCTTGACCGTCATCGTGGAGCGGAAGGCCAGTGACTCGTCACCACCCTCGGCCACCGGCTTCTCGCTGGTGGCGGAGTCGTACGTGGCCGTGTTCTTCGCCTTCGCCGTGAAGCCACCGCCGCACGAGCCGACGCCCTTGGCCAGCCCCGCGAAGGCGGACTCGGCCTTGCCGGACGCGTACGTCGTGAGTGTGATGTACGTGAACTGGCTGCTCTCCAGGACGGAGTGGGTCAGGTCGCCCTGGGACTCGCCGAGGGGCAGCTGGTTCATCACGTAGACCAGCGGTGCGCAGGCCGGCTTGTCGACCGTGACGTCGTCCGGGGACTGGGCGAAGGCGTACTCGTCGTCCTCCTTGGAGGAGGGCTTCACGGAAAACCCGGGCACGTCCTTCTTCGTGACCATGAGCTTCGCCAGCCGCTCGGCCGGAGTCACCTGCTTCGCCCGGGACGCGGTGGGCCTCGGCTCACCGGTCGCCGCATCCGAGTCGGCGTTCCCGCCGCACGCCGTGAGCGCGGCGAGGGAGATCAGGGACAGGGTGGAGGCGGCGAGCGCGGCCCGCTTCATGGGGGACTCCTCGTTGGGGGGGGCAGACCGAAGATCATGGCACGGGGAAATCCCGGCTCACGTGTGTGAATCGTGTGGGCCTCATGACCGACACGTGACGAAAGGGCCGGTTGCCGTGCGTCCGTCGGCCCGGGGCGGATTCGCTGCCGCACAGGAAACGGCCCGTCGGTGTGCCGCCATCAACGGGTTTGTTCAGGCCGGAAGTTGCAGATGGATAACGGTGCGTGCCCTGAGGTTCAGGACGTAGGACGCGCCTTGAGGGGCTTATGTGCGGCTGATACGGTGCCATGGCTTGACACTCACTTCGGCGCTGGCTATTCCGCCAGCTCAGGCACCGCTTCAGCGGACCGAGAAGTGCGAAGTGTCCTATTTGGTAGATAACTTCTTGGGTGTACGGGGAGCGGTTGCGTGAAGATCCAAGAGCGTACGGGGGCGGGCGCGGGCCGTTCCGCCTCTCCGGCTCAGCCGTCGGTCGGCGACCGCCTTCCCACACCACCTCGCGAGCGCAAACCGGCACTGGCCGCGCTCGCGGTGCTGCTCATCCTGGTGGGTGCGCTGGGCGCGACGATGCTCGTGCTGCAGGCCGGTGACCGGGTCGAGGTCGTGAAGGTGACGAAGGAGATCCAGCCCGGGGAGTCCGTCGGCAGCAACGTCACCTCGGTGATGGTCGCCGCCGACGACAGCATCAACTACGTCACATGGGAGCAGCTGAGCACCCTCAAGACCCTCAAGGCCAAGACCACGATCTACCCCGACACGGTCGTGATGGGCCAGATGTTCGCCAAGACGGCCAGCCTCCCCGCGGGCAAGGCCTCCGTCGGCCTCGCCCTCAAGGAGGGCCAGTACCCCTCCGACATCAAGGCCGGTGACATCGTCGCCGCCTACCGGGTCAGCACCAGCGGCAGCCCCTCGAACTCGAACAACACCGGCAACAACAACAGCGGCTCGAGCGATACCTCCTCCTCCGGCGCCATCGTCGACGACGCGCGCGTGAACAATGTCGCGGCGGACGACGACGCCACCGTGAGCACCGGCAACCTCTCGATCACCGTGCTGGTCGACGAGGCCGACGCGGCCGCGCTCGCCTCCGCGGCGGCCGCGAACCAGGTCGCCATCGTGCACGTCCCCGGCAACTAGAAGGCGGCACCCACCCCATGGCGCTCATCGCTCTCGCCGCCGACAAGGGTTCCCCCGGCGTCACCACCGCGGCCGTCGCTCTCTCGGCGGTCTGGCCGCGGCGTGTCCTGCTCGCCGAGGCGGACCCGGCGGGCGGTGACCTCGTCTACCGCAGTGCCGCCGCACACGGCGGGCCGCTCAACCCCAACACCGGCATGCTGTCCATCGCCGCCACCGCGCGCCGCGGACTCGCGCCGGACCAGCTCTGGGACCACGTCCAGCCGTTGAGCGGCGGCCTCGAGGTGCTCGTCGGCCTCGGTATCGCCGAGCAGGCGGCCGGCCTCGCGGGACTGTGGCCGACCCTCGGGCACGCCTTCGCCTCCCTCGCCGACTCCCCGAACGCCGCCGCCGACGTCATCGCCGACTGCGGACGCGTCAGCGGGGACACCCCCGCCGTCGAACTGTTCCCGCACGCCTCGCTCGTGCTGCTCATCTCGCGCACCGAGCCCGAGGCCATCGCCCGGGTCCGCGACCGCGCCGCCGCCCTCGCCGGCAAGCTGCATGGCGGATCGCGCGGCGCCGCGAGCCTCGGCACCCCGATGATCGGCGTCGTCCTGATCGCCGACACGGGCACGGCGGCCAAGCTCGCCTCGCAGGTCAACGACATGCTCGTGCACGCCCAGACCGGCGCCCGCGTGGTCGGCACCATCGCCGACGACCCGGCCGGCGCCGACCAGCTTGCGGGCCGCAGGCGCGGCCGGCTCGACAAGTCGCTGCTGATCCGCTCGGCCCGCAAGGTCGCGGCCGACATCTACCAGCAGTACGGCGCCGCCTGGGCCGCCTCCGCCCAGGCGAACCAGGCCCACCAGGCCCAGCACCACCACCCGGGCCAGATGCAGGGCCACGCGGGGGCCGGCGCATGACCGCTGTCGACCACCAGTTGGTCAAGCGGTTCCGCCAGGACGCCGGCGACCGTATCGCCGAGCAGCGCCGACAGGACCAGGTCAACAACGTCACTCCGATGTCCACGGAGGACGAGCGGCACTACGCGCGTGCCGTCATAGCCCAGATACTGGAGGAGTACGCCCGCGCCGAGATCAACGCGGGCCGTACGCCGCTGGACGCCGAGACCGAGGAGCAGTACGCGGCCGCCGTGCACGCCGCGCTGTTCGGCGTCGGCCGGCTCCAGCCGCTGCTGGACAACCCCGAAGTCGAGAACATCGACATCAACGGCTTCGACCAGGTCTTCGTCGGATACGCCGACGGCCGCGAGGTGAAGGGCGACCCCGTCGCCGAGACCGACGAGGAGCTCATCGAGCTCATCCAGGTGCTGGGCGCGTACTCGGGTCTGTCCTCCCGCCCCTTCGACTCGGCCAACCCGCAGCTCGACCTCCGGCTCCCCGACGGTTCGCGTCTGTCGGCCGTCATGGACGTCACCCGGCGCCCCGCCCTGTCCATCCGCCGCGCGCGCATGGGCAAGGTGTTCATCTCCGACCTCGTCGGCAACGGCACGGTGACGCCCGAGGTCGCCCACTTCATGGCCTGCGCGGTCCGCGCCCGCAAGAACATCATGATCGCGGGCGCCACGAACGCCGGAAAGACCACGCTCCTGCGGGCCCTCGCCAACGAGATCCCCCCGAACGAGCGCCTCATCACCGTCGAGCGGGCCCTGGAGCTCGGCCTCGACACCTTCGCCGACCTGCACCCCAACGTCGTCGCCTTCGAGGAACGCCTGCCCAACTCCGAGGGCCAGGGCATGATCTCGATGGCGGAGCTGGTGCGCCGTTCGCTGCGTATGAACCCCTCACGCGTCATCGTCGGTGAGGTCCTCGGCGACGAGATCGTCACGATGCTCAACGCCATGTCGCAGGGCAACGACGGCTCGCTGTCCACGATCCACGCCAACAGCTCCCACGAGGTTTTCAACCGTATCTCCACCTACGCGTTGCAGGCCTCCGAGCGGCTGCCCATCGAGGCCAGCCAGATGCTGATCGCGGGCGCGGTGAACTTCGTCGTCTTCATCCAGCGGCGCAACAACTACGGCAACGGCGGCCGCCTCCAGCGCATGGTCACCTCCGTCCGCGAGGTCAACGGCGTCGACGGACGCGTCCTGTCCAGCGAGGTGTTCGCGGAGGCTCCCGACGGCCGGGTCGTGCCGCACGCCCCCATCGCCTGCCTGGAGGAACTGATGGCACACGGCTACCGGCCGACCGGGACCTGGGGGTGACGGGGATGAACACGACTCTCGCCGCACTCGGCTCGCTCGGCTCCATGGGCGGCCTGTTCTCCACCACCGTCCTGTACTCGATCGGCAGCGGCGTCGCCGTCGGCGGCGGCATCGCGCTCCTGCTCCTCGCCGTACGCGGCCTGCCCGCCAAGCCCGACCACGAGAAGCAGAAGGCCGCCGAGCGGGCGAGCGAACTCATCCGCTTCGCCGGACAGCGCGGTTCGCTCGCGGCAATCGTCGGCCTCGTCGTCCTGCTCCTCACCCGCTGGGCCGTCGCGGGCATCGCAGCCGGTGTCCTCGTCTTCTTCTGGGACCGCCTGTTCGGCGGCGCCGGAGAGGAACGGGCCGCCATGCGCCGCGTGGAGGCCCTCGCATCCTGGACGGAGTCCCTGCGCGACACCATCGCCGGCGCGGTGGGCCTCGAACAGGCCATCCCGGCCTCCGCCCGCGCCGCCGCCCCGGTCCTGCGCCCCCACCTCGACGCCCTCGTCGACCGCCTGCGCGCCCGCACCCCGCTGCCCGAGGCGCTCCAGCAACTCGCCGACGAGATCGACGACGCCTCCGCCGACATCATCGTCGCGGCCCTGATCCTCAACGCCCGCCTGCGCGGCCCCGGTCTGCGCCAGGTGCTCGGCGCCCTCGCCAAGTCGGCCCGTGAGGAGGTCGACATGCGGCAGCGCGTGATGGCGCAGCGGTCGTCCACGCGGCGGTCGGTGCAGATCGTCGTAGCGGTCTCGATCTCCTTCGTCCTCGGCCTGTCGATCTTCAACCGTGAATTCGTGGAGCCGTACGGCACGCCCGCCGGCCAGCTCGTCCTGGCCTGCGTCTGCGGCCTGTTCGCGCTCGGCTTCTGGTGGCTGCGCAAGCTGTCCACCATCGAGACGCCCGAGCGCTTCCTGGTGCGGGACGAGGCAGCCGTCCAGTTCGTCCGTCCCAGGACGCCGTCGCAGCAGTCCCAGCAACTGCCGCAGGAAGAGGGGGCACGCCGATGAACCTCACGATGCCGCTCGTCGTCGGCGCCGTCATCGGCCTGGGCATCTACGCCCTGGTCCGCGCCCTCATGCCCAGCAAGCGGAGCGCGATCTCGCAGGTCGCGCGGATCGACGCGCTGCGGGCGCGCGGCTCGGCCTACGAATCGGCGCGCCGCGAACGGGAGAAGGGCCGCCTCGGCGCACTGCGGGCCGAAGTCGGCCTGCGGGTCTCCGAGTTCTATCTCCAGCAGGGCTGGGAGCAGCGCTCGCTGCGCGCGGACCTGGCGGTGCTGGAGCGCAGCTGGGAGAAGTTCCTGGCGACGAAGGTGCTGCTGGGTGTGGCGGGCCTGTTCTTCGGGCCGTTCCTGTTCGCCATCGTCTGGACCCTCGGCGTCGGCAAGAGCCCGATCATCCCGGTGTGGCTGGCGCTGCTGTTCGCGGTGGTCTTCTTCTTCCTGCCCGACCTCGAGGTACGGCGGGACGCCGCCGACAAGCGGCGCGACCTGCGGCGCGTGATCGGCGCGTACCTCGACCTGGTGTCGATGAGCCTGGCCGGCGGACGCGGTCTGCCGGAGGCCCTGATGGCGGCGGCGGAGGTGTCGGACGGCTGGGCCAACCAGCGCATCCGCAACGCCCTGTCCGACGCCCGTATCACCGGCCTCAGCCAGTGGCAGGCGCTCGGCCAGCTCGGCGAAGAGATCGGCGTCGAGGAACTCAAGGACCTCTCCGCCTCCCTGGCCCTGGTCGCGGACGACGGAGCGAAGGTCCGCGAGTCCCTTGCCTCCCGCGCCGAGACCATGCGGCACCGCGAACTCTCCGAGATCGAGGGCAGCGCGGGTGAGAAGTCCCAGTCGATGCTCGTGGCGCAGCTGCTGCTGTGCGCCGGGTTCCTGGTGTTCCTGATCTTTCCGGCGGCCATGCGGGTGTTCCAGGTGCAGTGAACCGCCCGCAGTTCGCCGACCTTCACAACTCCAGAACTTCCCGGAACCGATTTCGAAAGGACAAGACGTCATGAACGGACGCAACTTCCACACCGGCATCCCCGCCGTGGACTTCCTGGTCACCTTCCTCCAGGCCCGCACCGAGCGGGCCCGCTCCGGCGAGCTGGACCGCGGTGCCTCCGCGGTCGAGTGGGTCATCATCTCCGCGGTCGTCGTGGCGATCGTCGGAGTCGTGGCCGCCATCATCAACGCCGCGCTGAGCGAGGGCGCCAACAAGGTCGGCGACTGCATCAAGGGCGCGGACGCGGGCAAGACCTGCTGATCGCCGTTCGCTTGATCGCCGATCGCCTGATCGTCGTAGAGACAGTCGCAGGGACAGACGTAAGGACAACGGGGTCACGGGGATGCTGACGGATGTGAGCAGACGAATGCGCCGCAGGGTGCGGGCCGCGCGGAGAGCGGCGGCCGCCCGCGGCGACTCCGGCATGACCGCGATCGAGTTCGTGCTGCTCACCCCTGTCCTCTTCTTCATGATCTTCGCGACGGTGCAGTTCGCCCTGTACTTCTTCGCGGACCACGTGGCCCAGGCCGCGGCCCAGGCGGGAGCGCGCAAGGCGCGTGCCACGGCCGACGAACGCCCGGGCGCCTGGCGGGGCGAGGCACAGGACGTGGTGGACGCCTACATCCGCCAGCTGGGCCCGCAACTGGTGCTGGGGCCGGACGTGAAGATGCTCCAGCCGGACCAGAACACGGTGGGCGTGGAGATCGCGGCGCGGGTGCCGACGGTGTTCCCCGGGCTGGACCTGACGGTGCACGCGCGGTCGGCGGGCCCGGTGGAACGGTTCGTACAGGAGGAGAACTGATGACACTCTCCCCTCCTGCCTTCTTCCGGAGGAACGGCCGGTCCATGGACGACGACCGGGGCCTGTCCACGGTCGAGGTCGTGATCCTCGCCCCGGTAATGATCCTGTTCATCCTCGTCCTGGTGGCCTTCGGCCAGCTCGTGGACGGCCGCGGGGCGCTCGACGGAGCGGCCCGTGACGCGGCCCGCGCGGGCTCGATCCAGAAGAACCACGCCACCGCCATGGCCGAGGCGAAGAAGGCCGCGGAGGCGAACCTGACGGACGTCTGCGCGGGCCCCGTGTCGGTCGTTCAGACGAGCGATGGCTTCGAGCCCGACACCATCTTCACGGTCGAGGTGAGCTGCGAGGTGCGAGGCCTCGCCATGCTCGGCCTCGACGTCCCGACCACGCTGACGGCGAGCTTCAGCTCTCCGCTGGACCCGTTCCGGAGGTCGGCGTGAGCCACCACCGCCCGTCCCCGCGCTCCTGGTGGGCGTCCCGCCGCGCGCGTCTGGACGACCGCGGCTCGGGCGCCGGCGCGGTCATCATCTTCACGCTGGTCTTCCTCTCCCTCTCCGCGTTCGTCATCGACGGCGGCCTGTCCATCTCCAAGCGGGAACGGGCGGCCGACATCGCGGAACAGGCGGCCCGTTTCGCCGCCCAGGACATCGATCGCGATGCCCTCTACGAGAACGAGGGCGGCCCCGCCCCGATCAACTTCGAGAACTGCAACGCCCGTGTGAAGGCCTTCGCCCGCGAGATGGACATGACGGGCGCGGACATCGCGGCGACCCACTGCGTGGCGGCGACCGCCGAGCAGGTGGAGGTCGACGTCCAGCTCACCTACTCCCCGGTCTTCACGGGGATGTTCTACGGCGGAGACGTGGTCGTCCACGGGCAGGCAGTGGCAGAGAACGAGGTCCAGTGAGGCTCGCCCGGCCTCACTGAGCACCGATCCCCCCACCGGAGGTACACCCCCATGCGCACACGCACGACCACGGCGGCCGCTACCGCCCTGACCGCGGCGGTGGCGCTGCTGCTGACGGGCTGCGGTGGCTCGGACACGGCGGACAAGAAGGACAGCGGCGACGAGATCGCGGGCGCGGACACGGCGCCGGGCTCGTCGAACCCGTCGGCATCGGCCCCGGCCGACGACATCGACCGACCGGAGATCAAGCTGCCGGCGGATGTGAAGAACGTCTTCGAGGAGACGCAGACCGGCGACGCGAAGAAGGACGCGATCCTGGCCGACAACGAGCGGCGTATCAACTCCATCGACGAGGCGATCACCGTCGACGCCAAGAAGTACCCCGCCCTGAAGTTCTACTCCAAGGACGACGCGCTGACGTCGGCGGCCTCCTACATCATGTCCTTCCGCAACGAAAACCGGAGCTTCACCGGCGAGACCCGCTACTACGACCGCGAGGTCACGTTCCACAAGGACGGCGCTGCCTCCGTCACGTACTGCATGGACGCGACACGGACGTATCCGAAGGACGGGACCACCGACAAGGTCGACAGGTCGGTCAAGGCGTCTCCCAGCGATTACGTCTTCTACAACACCCGTCTGGAGAGGAACACAAAGGGCGTGTGGCAGACCGCTACCGTCTCGTCCACGGAGGCTGCCAAGAGGTGCATGTCATGAGTCGTACGACTGTGCTGCGCGCCGTCGCGGCGTCGACTCTGGCCGTCGCCGTGGCTGCCGTGCCGTCCCCTGCCATAGCCGGTGGCGGAAAGGGCGGCGGCAAGAAGCGCAGCTACGAAGGCAGCGCCAAGGGCTCGTCGAAGGACCGTGTCATCACGGCCCAGACCAAGGTCACGGTCACCACCGACGGCGGTACCCGGTCCTCCTCCGCGGGAACCCTGACCCCCTCGAACAGCAACTGGACACCACCGGCCTGCTGGTACGAGCCCTCGTTCTCGCCCAAGGAGATCGAGACCGCGGCGAACGCGTGGCGGAGTATCGACGGGTTCTTGCTGCCCGGGGTCGGAGACTTCGTCGGCGACATCATCGACCACCGCTACAAGAACGGCCACCCCTACGAAAACTACAACCTCGACAAGCAGGGCGAGGGAATGTTCTGGGCGGCGGTGAAGAACCCGAAGCGCAAGGACGATCCCGAAGCCAACTCCTGCGACAAGCAACCCTTCTGGGTCGACGAGGGCGAACCCCCGAACGAGCCCCTGGCCGTCTCCCCTCAGGTTCTCGCCGAGTACGCCTACGACGAGCTCCCCGTCCCCGGCACCGAGATCAAGATGGCCCCGACGGGCAAGTCGACCGTGAACCTGCCCACCTGGATCTGGCTGGACAAGGCCAAGTTCAAGAAGCTCTCCGTGACGGCGAGCCTCCCCGGCACGGGCCTGTCGGCGACCACCACCGCCGAACCCCTCTCCCTGCACATCGATCCGGGGACGGCAGACGCCGAGGCCTACCCCGCCTCCGGCGAATGCGCGATCAACGAAGACGGCAGCATCGGAGAACCGTATGCCAAGGGCAAGGCCGGCAGGACACCGCCCTGCGGCGTGAGCTACCTGCGCTCCACGGGCGACGGCGAGTCCTACCCTCTGAGCGCCACGGTCACCTGGAAGATCAGCTGGACGAGCACGAACGGCGACGGCGGCCGTCTTCCCGACGGCACATTCGGTACGACACAGGACGTGACGGTGCAGGAGATCCAGTCGGTGAACCGCTGATCCGGAACATTCGACGGATCTGCACACCGTTCACCGCTGGGTCCTAGGCATCCCGGGCAGGACCCGCGCTCGACTCATTCCCATCACCGCGCAATACATTCCTGTATCGCGAAGTGGCGGAAGATGTGAAGAGAGCGCGGTGCCCGGTGACCGAACAGTCACACCCATGAATTCGTCCGCCGAAATCCACCGCACCCCATAACCACTGACTGGCCGCCCGTTCTCCCGGCGTGCTTTGATCGGTCACGCTCGAGCACTTCGAATTATTGAACGAAGGGAACCACCCCTCATGGCCTTCACCCCGCAGATCGAGACCGCCCAGATGTCCGACGCCGAGCTGGACACCATCGCCGGCGGCCAGGCGGGTGCCGCCGCGGGTGCCGGTGCCGCAGCCGGTCTCTACGTCGAGACCTCGGCCGCCGGCCTCAACGCCGGCCTCGGCGGCGGCGCGGGCCTCTCCGTCTCGCCCCAGGGCATCGCGGCGGACCTGCACCTCAACGCCGCGGTCGCTTCCTGACGCAGGCGCGCGAAAGGCCCCGGATCTCCGGATCCGGGGCCTTTTCATGCCTGTCGGACAGCGGTCTACTTCCCCCCGCTGTCCCCCTTACCGCCTTTACCGCCCCGCTTGTCCTCGGTCTTCATCGCGTCGTTCGCCTTCTTGGCGAGCTCGTCATCAAGCTTCTTGAACTCGCGCACCACGGCATCGGACATACTCGCCAACGCATCGAGCTGCTGCGTGATGTCCTCGCGTCCGTCTTCCCAGTTGGACTCGAAATCCCCGAGCGCGTCATTGACACTGCCGTCGCCGATGTCGTCCTTGTAGGACTCGAAGAGCTTCTTGGTGTGATTCAGACGGGTCTTGAGGGAACGAAGCCGACGCCCATAGCCCTCCAGCTCCGTCAGCGGGAGCGCGAGGTCGCTCTTGCCCTTGCCCATGTGGATTCCCCCAGCAGGTCGGACGGATCAGACGAAACGGAACGTGCTCGTCACAGCGTCGAAGATGTCATGGAAGGCCTCGGCCAGATCCAGCACGGGGCTGGCGCCGGAGATGAGTACGACCTGGTCGGCCGTTCCCGGGACGGGTACGTACGTCTGGGTCAGCACCATACGCAGCGTACGGCTGTCCCCCTCGGCGACGGGCACGTCCTCGACACCGTACGTACGGGCGGCCGGACCCACTTCAGGAATCTCGATGGTCGTGACCGTACGCCAGGCGTCACCTTCGCGGTGAGGCGTGATGGTACGCAGACTCTCGGCGATGGCACGCGGGTCCGTGGACAGGGCCACACCCTGTTTGTTCCTCGCGCCGAGGACCGAGACCGTGACGGTCGCGGACAGCGGGATGCCGTCGAAGTTCTCCGCCATGCAGCCCAGGTAGAGGGCACCGGAGTCGTGGGCGTCCTTGGCCATTTTGCGGAGCATGGAGCTCACGTCGGCGCGATACGCAGCCAGTTCCGGCATTTCCCGGACTCGCTCATCGACAAGAGCCCTGATCGTGGCCTCTCGGCCTTCGGGACGGACGTCGAACTCCCACCAGGATTCCGGAACCGCCAGGGAGAAACTGGACATCTGTGCAACCTATCTTTTCCGGTCCGTGACCCTATCCCATGCCGATTCCGAGGTCCTGTGTCGCAATTTCCATCAGCCTGGTTTCGGGTACTGGCGGTGCCTCGTAGCTCAGGGCCCTTATGTGCTCGACGAACTCATCAGGCAACGACAGATGGTACTTGTTCACGTAATGGGGGAGATCCTCGCGCCAGATCCAAGTGCCGTCGGTGAAGAGCGACCCGATTCCCGTCAGGTCGGGTGCTTCGGGGTCCAGGACATCCGGTCCCGCACTCATCTCACTCCAGATCGCGGTGCCCTTTCTGAGGTACTCGAGGATGCCCTTCTCGTCCGGCTCACCTGAGGTCCTGACGGCATCCTTGATCGAGCCGGTCTCGGCCAGACCCCAGCCGGGAGAGAGTTCGGTAAAGAATCCTACGGGGCGAATCATCGAAACTCCTTGTAGTTCCGCGGTCTTCAGGCCATGGGGAGGAAAGTGAGCCACACTCCGCCGTCCCTGATGTGCGGTGTGAAGGGGCCCTCGCCGAAGCTGGGCACACCCACTGCGTTGGTAGGAGCTTTGACTGGAACTCCCAGAGAGTTCGCCATCTCTTGGATAGCCTGCGGCTGGGCAGCCCCAGAATGGCAGGTGAGCATCCTGACGGGTTCGCCATTGTAGCCGGGTATTCGGTTGATTGTATCAAGGACATGGTTCGGGTGAACGGTGTGACCACCTGCCCTCAGGCCTGCTCGGTTGGCCTCCCCTGCAAGCATGCGCCCGTCCCTCGTTCCATGGATGATGACGTCCTGATATCCGGGAAGTCGTTCCGCGACATCGAAGTTTCTGAGGGTGGCGGGATCGTACCCAATGGCAGTCGCCCCATCCCTGTGGTAAATGGGGATATCTGAAGGCAGAGCGTCGTCGGTCGCCCTGGTGGGTGGACTCACGCGAGGGGAGTCGGCCTTCCACCAACGACTCTTTCCCATCATGCTGAAAGTCAGGAATCGGACGTCCTTCAGTGCGCGAACGCTGTTGCCGAGATTCTTCAGCCCGCCGCCGATGCCACCCATGAAACCGGCACCGAGCGCTTTCAGTCCCCCGGCCTTCCACAGAGTGCCCAGCTTGGCGAGGCTGGTGAAGCCTTTCGTGGCAGGTATGCAGTCCAGAGCCGCCCAGAGCAGGTCACCCCACCCGGCTTGCCCCTTGATGACTTTTCTTATTGTGTCGGCGAGCACCACGAGGGCAGCCGCGAAGACGAGCCATCCGAGCGGGCCGCCGATGATCATCACAATGATGCCGACGACGATCACGACCCACTTGCAGATGGTGACGATCTCGTCCCAGTTGTCGGTGACCCAGTCGCCGATCTCCTCCCACCAGTGGCGGTTGGGGATCCCGGCGTCGGAGGCCTCCTGCAGTTTCGTGACTGTGCGCCGGGCCGCGTCCTCCCGCATCCGCTGCGCCTGACCGGCGAGCTTCTTGGCCGCGTCGAGGGCGCTTTGGGCGGTTTGGACGTTCTGCTCGGCCGCCGTCTGGCGGGCCTTGGCGTGCTGCGCGTTGCGGGTGGCGCGGCGGACCTCGTCCTCGTCCGGCTTGGGGACGTCCTTGCCGCCGTTCTTCGACGGGTCGTAGGAGTCGGTCTTCTCGGTAGCCGTCCGTACCCAGTCGTTGGCGCCGGACAGCGCCGTCTGGGCGGTGGTGAGCTCGGCGCGCGCCTTCCGCCCGTCGCGCAATGCTTTGTCGGCCTTGTCCTGAGCGGTCTCGAGGTCCGGCCAGAAGGAGGCGAGGGCATCGCCGGCCAGGTCGTACGACTTCTTCAGCTTCCGCAGCTTCTTGGGTGCGTCCGCGAACTCTTCCGCGAACACGTCCGCCGTCTTCCCTGCCCAGGAGAGGATCTCGTCCTCCTTGGCGATGCCCTTGAGATCGCGCAGAGCGTCGCCGACATCGTCGGCGAAGTCGTGCAGGGTTCCGGCGAGTTTCCGGATGCGTTGGGGGTCACCTGGCGTCGGGTCCTGGTCCAGGTCGAGTATGTGCCAATCGGTCGGCCTGTGTGACACGCGTGTTCCCCCATAACACCTGCAACGTCTGCATCAGAACGTGTGTCGAACCTATCGCACGTCAAGTCGATGCCCGCGTGGGACTTCGCTGCCACCCTTGGGGGTCCCAGACGGGCGCGCGAGAGGCCCTTCGAGGCAGCCGTTGAGGCCGCTGCCTGCTGGGGTGATGTGCGGGTGATGGCGCCGGGGTTCAGCACAACCCCACCGTGCAGATCCAGGCCGATGCTGACGACTTCGACGTCGTCGTCGTCCTCAGGGACCAGCAGACGGTCAACGCCGTTGACATCTCGTGGTCCTCGACCTGACCATCGCCATCACAGGAGGCCCCACTGGACCCCGAGGACGGCCTGCTCCTGGGGGGCGAGGTACATGGCAATGGCGGGTCGGATCCTTCCCGTTCCGGAAGTCGTGTCGGCACGCGAGATCTTTGGACGGCTCGGCGGGGTCGTGGAAGTCGGGGCCGTGTCGGCGACCCGTACCTGGAGCGTTGGCGCGGCCCCCGTCGGTTAGTTGGTGCACCGTCGGCGTGGTGAGGTCGATCGGCTGCTCGAGCTGGTCCGGGGCATCGGCGGCTTCTCTTCATCCACGATGGCTATCGCCGACGAACTTGGCTACCTGCGCGAGCATGAGGTGACGGCACCTTCCTTGCTGCGGATGTCGTTCGCCGCGTGTGCCACATGGCCGCCGACCTGCAGCTGACGTACTTCCTGCAGGCTCTGGTCACAGCCGCCGTCGCGGCTGAGACGGAAGCACGGCACGGAGCGGACGACATTGCCGAGGTTATGGCGATCGCGGCAGCCCTCGCGGACGCGACAGGCAGAAGCGCTCCGGCTCAGGCTTCCGTCAGCGGTTGATCGACTGGATCTCCTGGACGTTCATGTCCTGGGTGGTTTCGAAGGTGCCGTCGGGGAGGTCGCCGCGGGAGCCGTCGGAGCCTTCCCAGCTGATCTGCCAGGTGATGCTGGCGGAGAGTTGGTAGGGGGTTCCGTTCGTGGCGTGGAGGTAGCGGACGCCGCAGGGTGGGGTCGTCTCTGCCTTGCCCTTGGTGTAGGGGGTGCCGATGGAGCCGTCGTCGTTGATCCGGCAGTCGCCAGTGGCGGGGTAGACCTCGGCGTCCTCGGTGCCTGGATCGAGGTGGAGGGCGACGGGCTTGGCGGTCGTCTCCGCCCAGAGGCCCGTTCCGGGGAGCTCAGCGCGGACCTTGACGTCCTGGAAGGTGCCCTTGTCCAGCCACGCCCAGGTGGGGAGGTTCACCGTCGACTTGGCCGCCGGCTTCAGCTCCACCTCGGTCTCGGGGACCTTGACCTTGTCGTAGGCGTAGTCGGCGAGTGTCTCGGGCGTGGGGGCGTTCGGTACGGCGGGGATCTCGCCGGCGTCCTGCCAGAACATGAGGCGGCTGCACAGCGACGTGTCATCGATCTCGGTCACGTCCGGAGCCACCCCGCGCCAGAAGTAGCCGTCCTTGCCCAGGTTGTAGTTCTTGTACCCCTTCACGGTGCCCGGCTTCGTGAAGATGGTGACGGCGTCCTTCTCGTCCCTGAAGTGGTCGGTCCAGAGCTCCGAGCCGTACCAGCCGTCGCGCAGACCGGCGTCACCGCTGCCGTCGTTCTCCGAGAAGTTCTTCAACTGCTCGGGGGTGAAGACGGGCTCGTACCAGCACGGCGGTGGCTTCCAGTTCGTGTCCGTCGAGGCGACGGTGCCCTGCTTTCCGCCGGTGGGGCCGCTTACTTGGCTGACCTTGATCCGGGACTGCGAGGCGGAAGCGGAGATCTCGTTGTTCTTGGCTCCACCTCCGTAACTGCCCTCGCCGCCGAGGGCGACGGCAGGCACGGGTGCGAGGAGAGCGGCGGTGAGCGAGACGACCGTGAGGGGCCGGGAGGCGTGTGCGGACCTCACTTGGCGCAGCCACCCCTCTCCGAGTGCGCGGACACGG
The DNA here is from genome assembly GCF_053643595.1 of Streptomyces sp. NPDC055506. Classification (NCBI taxonomy): domain Bacteria; kingdom Bacillati; phylum Actinomycetota; class Actinomycetes; order Kitasatosporales; family Streptomycetaceae; genus Streptomyces; species Streptomyces sp. NPDC055506. Next base: position 77,819 of record NZ_JBSHKH010000011.1, read on the forward strand.
CCTGCCACACACCCTGGGCGTTCTTGCCCATGGAGATGACGTAGAGGACCTCGGGGTCAGTGCCCGCCGGGTTCCCCTTGACCTCGCCGGTCTCGCGGTTCTTCGTGGAGGCCTTGCTCTCGTCGGTGCAGTAGGAGAGGGACGCCGCCGCCTTGTCCTTGGCGAGGGTGACCTTGGGGTCGAACACGGGCAACTTGCCGATGACGGTGAGGTTCTTGTCCGTGTAGGTCCTGATCCACTGCCGGCTCTGCAGGAAGCCGTTCTTCGTGTCGTAGAAGGCGCGGTCCTCGCTGTCGGGATCGTTCTCGATGATCGCCTCGTACCCCGCCCGGAGCTGTTCCTTGCCGTCGTTGAGTACCGCCTGCTCCACAGGGTCGCTGCTCGTCCAGTTCTCGAACGTCAGCTGGAAGCTGCTGGGGAGCTTGATCTCCGGGCGCTTGACGCCGGGTGCCGCGGAGGATGCGGAGGCCGAAGGGCTGCTGCTCGAGCCATTGCCCGCCCCCTTGATGTCGTCCGACGGCGAGTCGTCGCCTCCTCCACAGGCGGTCAGAAGCAGCGCCGCCGCCGTGGTGAACGCTGCGGCAGCGGTGGTCAGTGCGCGGCGGGCCACTGTTGATCTCCCCCGTGGTTTCGGTGTACGCGACAGGAAACGAAGCTATCAGGGGAGGGGAATTGGCCCTTGAGAGACAGGGGCGGATTGTGTGGGGAAGGTGAGGAGTGTGACGTGGCGGTTGCGAACGACCTGGAGTCCGGTGGTCAGCGGTTGACCGACTGGATCTCCTGGACGTTCATGTCCTGGGTGGTCTCGAAGGTGCCGTCGGGGAGGTCGCCGGCGGAGCCGTCGGAACCCTGCCAGGTGATCTGCCAGGTGACGCTGGCGGAGAGTTCGTACGGCGTGTCGTCGGAGGCGCGGAGGTAGCGGATGCCGCACGGCGGGGTCTTCTCGGCGTCGCCCTCGGTGTACGGGGTGCCGATGCTGCCGTCGTCGTTGATCTCGCAGTCGCCGGAGGCCGGGAAGGTTTCGGCGTCGTCCGTGCCCGGCTCAAGGTGCAGGGCGACCGGCTTGGCGGTCGTCTCCGCCCACAGGCCCGTGTTCGGGAGTTCGGCGCGGACCTTGACGTCCTTGAAGGTGCCCTTGTCCAGCCACACCCAAGTGGGCAGGTTGACCGTGGACTTCGCCTCCGGCTTCAGGTCGACCTTCGTCTCGGGGACCTTGACCTTGTTGTAGGCGTACTCCGCGAGCGTCTTCGGGGTGGGCGCGTTCGGGTCGTCCGGCATCTCGCCGGCGTCGACCCAGAACATGATCCGGCCGCAGTCCCAGGAGTCGGAGGCGTTGGGGTCCGGCGCGACACCGCGCCAGAAGTAACCGTCCTTGCCGAGGTTGTAGTCCTTGTACCCGTCGGCCGTGCTGTTCTTCGACGCGTGCAGGTCGAAATTCTCCGCGGGCTTTCCGTCGCGGTAGTGGTCGGTCCAGAGTCCCTTGCCCCACCAGGACTCGTGGATACCGACGTCACCACCGCTGTCCGTGTCCACGAACTTCTTCAACTGCGCCGGAGAGAAGGCGGGCTCGTACCAGCAGGCAGGCGGTTCCCAGTTGGGGTCGACCGTGCCGAGATTGCCCTCTTTGCCGTCGCCACCCCCGCCGCTGGGATACGAGAGCTTGATGTTGGAGACAGAGGCCGACAGTCCGCCTTTTCCGTCGGAGCCGCCTTTTCCGTCGGAGCCGCCTTGCGGCGGGGGTGTGGCCTGGCCGGGGACCGGCTTGTCGGCGTGGGCCGGGCCGGCGGTGCAGACGAGGGATCCAGCGGCGAGGGCCACCAACAGAGTCGTTCGCCTGGGCACGGTCAGCCTCGGCATTCCTCCGCCTTCCCCTCGACGGTCACCTGCTGGGCGCGCCACACCGGACTGCCCTGGACGGACGCCATGAGGATGCTGAACTTCTGGTAGCTGTCCAGGCTTTCCTTCGTACGGTGGATCTTCTCGGACTTGACTTCCTTGCCGTAGACCTTGGACTGGTCCTCACAGAAGGAGACGTTGACCGTCTTGACCTTCTCCGACTCGTCGACCGGGTCGACTTCGGCCTGGTAGTACCGGTCCTTGCCCGTGAGGGTCCAGCCGCCGTCCACGTACTCCTTGATCTGCGAGTTCGCGTACTGGGCGGCCTGGCCCGACGAGTAGAACTGGAAGGCGGGATCCTCCGGATCCTGCTTCGTGATGCCGTGGTTCAGCGCACGGATGTAGTTCGCGGCGTCGTCGAGGGCCGCCGCGTCGCCCTGGTCCGACGGCTTCTCGAAGTCGAAGACCAGATCAAGGTCGTTCGGGAGGCTCACGTCGGGCCGGTCGACATCGGTGGACCCCGAACCGGAGGAAGCCGAGGCGGAAGGACTCCCGGATCCCTTGTCCGCTCCCTTGATGCCGTCCGACGAGTCGCCACCTCCGCCGCATGCGGTGAGCAGGAGGGCCGCTGTCGCGGCGAGCGTGGCGGCTGTCGTGTTCAGAGCGCGGCGGGCCACTGGCGTTCTCCCCCGAGATTCGATCGTCTTCCTGCGTGTGCGGTAGGGAACGAAGCTATCAGGGGTGGGTAATGGGCCCTTGAGAGACAGTGGTGGATTGTGTGGGGAAGGTGAGGAGTGTGACGTGGCGGTTGCGAACGCCGGGTGCTGTACAGGCGAAGCCTCGGTGGGCCGGACGCGGACGCCGACGCGCTCTTCGTCGCTCCGCCCGCCCCATTGTGAGGGGTGCGTGACGGTTGTGCGGGGCACCTGCGACGGAGTCTGTTTCGATGCCCGGCAGTACGGCCGAGCGCATGTGGTCAGCCGGGCAAACCGGACGTCAACGCGCCTCCTCCCCTCCACCCTTCGACGACCCCAAAAAGAGTCCATAAGATCTCTGTAGGCTCAGCACACCCCTTACTTCACAGCTCTGCCTCACGGCACTCCACACACGACCCCAGGACACCCGCCATGCCGCGACGCCGCACCTCAAGCTCGTCAAGCTCGACGGGAAGTACGACGGGAGCGACGGCCCCGACGACGGCCTCAGCGACGGCTCCGAGGAATCGGACGCCTCAGCCCGTGAGGATCCGGCGGCGGTCGTTCGGGGACTTCGTCAAGGCGTTCTTCGCCTTTGTCGCCCTGGCCGTGCTGCTCGTCGGCGTGCCGGGCGCGCTGGCGACGCAGATCGGGTGGCCGTTGCCGAACGGGGTGCCGAGCCTCGACTGGCTGCAGCAAGAGATCACCGTTCAGACGTTTCTGAACATCCTCACCGTCGTGGTGTGGCTGGCGTGGGCCCAGTTCACCGCCTGCGTGCTCGTCGAGATGAAGGCCGCGCTGTCCGGTGTCGGCGTGCCGGGGCGCGTGCCGGGCGCCGGGCCCAGTCAGTTGCTCGCGCGGCAGCTCGTCGCCGCGCTGCTGCTCGTCGGCGCCACGGCCGCCAGCTTCGCGCCCGGGCTGTCGCAGCTCGGGCAGACGTACGACGCCAACCAGAAGCCCACCGTCGCCTCGGCCCAGCAGACCCCGGGCGGTCTCTTCGCCCAGCAGCAGGAGCAGGCCGCCGACACCGCGTCCGCCCTCGCCGAGCAGGCCTCGCACGCCGCCTCGCACGCCGAGGCCGGCGGCAGCACCGCCAAGCAGGGCGACACGAAGTACTACCGGATCCAGCCGCCCGAGGGGCGTCACCACGACTCCCTGTGGGAGATAGCCGACCGGCACCTCGGTGACGGGCGTCGCTACAAGGAGATCTTCGAGCTCAACAAGGACCGGGTCCAGCCGGACGGGTCCAAGCTCTCCGAGGCCAGCCTCATCCGGCCCGGCTGGATCATGGAGATGCCGGGCGACGCCCGCGGCGGCGACCTCGTCGAGATGCCCGACGAGGCTCCCAACGTGTCGCCCGATGTGCAGCAGCAGATCAGCGACTACGCCCAGAGCGGCGATCACGCCCAGGGCGGAGGGGGAGCCGGGGCACAGGGCGGTGGAAACGAACACGCCGGCGGTGGCGCCTCCCAGGTGTCCCTGCCCGAGCAGCGGCCCGCCCCGGACACCGGTCACCAGCAGGCCACCGGCGTCGGCGCCGAGTCCGACAGCTCCTTCGGCCTGCCTGAAGCGCTTCTCACCGCTCCCCTTCTCGCCGCCGGTCTTCTCGGCGCCCTGGGGCGGCGGCGTCGGCAGGCGCTGTGGCAGTCGGCGTTCGGGGCCGTCGGCGGGCGGCGCGGCATGGAGCCGCCCACGCCGACCGGCGACGCCCAGGACGTCCAGGACGCGCTGCTCGTCGGCGCCGATCCCGAGGGCGTACGGCTGCTCGACCGGAGTCTGAGGGGGCTCGCCGCTTCCCTCGCCGAGGAGTCGCGCGCGCTGCCGGTCGTCTACGCGGCCTGGCTGAGCAACGGCGATCTGCACCTCCAGCTCGCCCAGCCCGCCGGGAAGCCGCCCGCCCCCTGGCAGCAGGGTCAGGACCAGACCTTCTGGATGCTGGCCAGGACCGACGCCGAGCGCTACGAGGACACCGACACGGCCGCTCCGTACCCGGGGCTGGTCAGCCTCGGCACCATGGACGACTCGCGGCTGCTGCTCAACCTGGAGGCGGTGCCCGGCATCGTCTCGCTGAGTGGCCGGGAGGCCGACCGGGCTGCCGTCTTCGCGTCCGTCGCCGCCGAGTTGGCGACCAACGGGTGGTCCGACCGCATGACCATCACGCTCGTCGGCTTCGGTGAGGACCTGACGCCGCTCGCCCCCAACCGGATCCGGCACCTCGAGGACATCGAGGCGCTCGTCGAGACCATGGAGGCCGAGACGCGGCAGCGGCGCGGCGCCCTGGGCGCGGCCGGGCACGACTCCGTGCTCACCGGCCGCACCGGCCCGGCCCAGCACACCCGCTGGGCCCCGCACCTCGTCCTCCTCGCCGCCCACCCGTCCGCCGAGGACGCCGTCAAGCTCGCCGAACTCGCCGCCGACGCCGGCCGTCTCGGCATCGGCTACCTCGTCGGCACCGAGACCGGCGATCTGCCTGGTGCCGCCTGGGAGATGGAGATCACCGGCCAGGGCAAGCTGCTCGCGCCCCTGCTCGGGCTCGAACTCGACGCCCAGCTGCTGCCCGCCGCCCAACAGCGTGCCGTGGTCGAGCTGTTCACCGACGCCGACCCCGAGCGCGAGACCGACGGGCCCGCGACCACTCCGCCGTTCCTCGTCGACATCAGCGAGCAGGGACGGCCGGCCGTCTACGCGAGGCTCGTTGGGCCGTACGAGATCATCGGCCTGGACACCCCGGACGGGGAGCGCAGCGCGCTGCTGCACGAGGCGCTCGCCATGCTGCTCCTGCACCGCGAGGGCGTGCACCCGCGCGTGCTGTCCTCCGCGCTGTGGCCGCGCGGCGTCACCGACGACGTACGCGACGCGCTCCTGGACCGGCTGCGCGTGTGGCTCGGCGCCGACCCGGACGGCACGCCCCGCCTCGGCCGGGACGGAACGGGGCGGCTCACGCTCGCCAAGTCCGTCGTGTCCGACCTGGACGTGCTGCGCTCGCTCTACCACGAGGCCACGCAGGGCAAGGGCGTCGACAGCCGGGCCGTGCGCGGGCGGCTGCTCACCGACGCGCTCGTGCTGGTGCGCGGGCCGCTGATCGCCGACCGGCCCGAGGGCCGCTACCGGTGGCTCACCCACGAGATCGTCGACGCCCAGCTGCCCCTGCTCGTCGCGGACACCGGGCTCGCGCTGTGCGAGTTCCACATGGAGAAGAACCGCGCGGAGAAGGCCATCGAGGCCCTCAACGCGGCCCTGCGCACCGCCCCGGCCGACGAGCGCCTGTGGCACGAGCTGCTGCGCGCCACCCACGCCACCGGCGACACGTCCCAGCTCACCGCGCTCGCCACCGACCTCATCAGTCGCAGCGGGGCCCGGGGCCTGCCGCCGCGTACCGAGGCACTGCTCGACGAGCTGCTGCCGACGTGGCGCGACGCGATCGCCGCGGTGGGATGAACACCGGGCTGCTGATCATCGCCGCCGCGCTCTGGGGCGCGGCGGCGGGGTCCTTCCTGCCGCGCGCGGCCTATCGCTTCTCGGCCCCGGCGGGCGAGCCGTGGCACGACAGCTGCCCCGGCGGGCATGCCCTCAAGGGCTGGCTGGGCCGTGCCGCCTGCCACGAGTGTCCGGAGCGCGAGGACGCCGGATACGGTCCGCGCACGACCCCCCTGACCATCGCCACCGCCCTCGTCTGCGCCGCCCTCGCCGCCGCCACCGGCACCCGTCCCGAGCTCGGCGTCTGGCTGCTGCTCGCCCCCGTCGGGGTCCTGCTGACGGCCGTCGACTTCCGGGTGCGACGGCTGCCCGACCCGCTCACGCTCCCGTTCGCCGGGGCCGCGCTCGCCCTGCTCGGCCTCACCGCGCTGGTGCCCGAGCACGCGGGGGAGTGGACGACCGCCCTGCTCGGCTCGCTGGCGCTCGGCGGCGGCTACTTCGTGCTGTTCCTCATCAACCCCGCGGGCATGGGCTTCGGCGACGTCAAGCTCGCCCTGGGCGCGGGGGCGGTCCTCGGCTGGTACGGCTGGCCGACCGTGATGCTCGGCACCTTCGCCGGTTTTCTGCTGGGCGCACTGTACGGCGGTGCCCTCGTGGTCGCACGGCGGGCGTCGCGCAAGACGGCGATCGCGTTCGGGCCGTTCCTGATCACGGGCGCCCTGCTGGGACTGCTCGTGGGTGCCTACACGGCCTGACGTCCTGCTCTCAGCAGCCCTGGCGTACGCTGGGCTGGTCCGTCCACAACCCTTACGAAAGGGACGCCCGGTGACCGAGAAGGCCGACCTTCAGCCCATCCTCGACCGCGCAGCCGCCGGTGGGCGGATCACCCCGGACGAGGCGCTCGTGCTGTACCGGGACGCCCCGCTGCACGCGCTGGGCGCCGCCGCCGACGCCGTACGCCGCCGCCGGTACGCCGGGACCGAGCACATCGCGACGTACATCATCGAGCGCAACATCAACTACACGAACGTGTGCGTCACGGCGTGCAAGTTCTGCGCCTTCTACGCCCCGCCGAAGGCCAAGGACAAGGGCTGGACGCGCGACCTCGACGACATCCTGCGCCGGTGCGCGGAGACCGTCGAGCTGGGCGGCACCCAGATCATGTTCCAGGGCGGCCACCACCCGGACTACGGCGTCGAGTACTACGAGAAGCACTTCGCCGCGATCAAGAAGGAATTCCCGCAGCTGGTCATCCACAGCCTGGGGGCGTCCGAGGTCGAGCACATGGCCCGGATCTCCAAGGTGAGCGTCGAGGAGGCGATCCAGCGCATCCACGCCGCCGGGCTCGACTCCTTCGCCGGTGCCGGTGCCGAGCTGCTGCCCGAGCGGCCCCGCAAGGCCATCGCCCCGCTCAAGGAGTCCGGCGAGCGCTGGCTGGAGATCATGGAGATCGCGCACGGGCTGGGCGTGGAGTCGACGTCCACCATGCTGATGGGCACCGGCGAGACCAACGCCGAGCGCATCGAGCACCTGCGGATGATCCGGGACGTGCAGGACCGCACGGGCGGCTTCCGCGCCTTCATCCCGTACACCTACCAGCCCGAGAACAACCACCTGAAGGGCCGCACGCAGGCCACGCTCTTCGAGTACCTGCGGATGATCGCGATCGCGCGGCTGTTCATGGACAACATCGCCCACATTCAGGGCTCCTGGCTGACCACGGGCAAGGAGGTCGGCCAGCTCTCCCTGCACTACGGCGCCGACGACCTCGGTTCGATCATGCTGGAGGAGAACGTGGTGTCGTCGGCCGGCGCCAAGCACCGCTCCAACCGGCTGGAGATCATCGACCTGATCCGCAAGGCCGGGCGGGTGCCCGCCCAGCGGGCGACCACGTACGAGCACCTCGTCGTGCACGACGACCCGGCGAACGACCCCGCCGACGACCGCGTGGCCTCGCACATCTCGTCCACGGCCATCGAGGGCGGCACGGCTCACCCCGAGCTCAAGCTGCTCGCCCCCAACTAGGCCGCTGCGGGGAAGAGTTGGAGACGATTCACACGGCGGACGCGGTCCGTGTCACCTGGGACTCCGATCCCGTCAAGAACGGCGCCGTGGTCGTCGGGCGGGACCGGATCGGTGCCGTCGGGAAACTCGACGACGTGCGCGAGGCGTTCCCGAAGGCCCGGGTGCGCAGCTGGCCCGGGACCCTCGGCCCCGCCCACGTCCACGAGGGCCCGCTCCCGGACGCCCCGAGCCCGCGCGAGCGTGTCCACGCGGTGCTGAAGCTCGGCGCGGTGGCGGTCCTCGAGGAGTACGTCGACTCGGCGGAACTCCGGTCCGCCGCCGAGCGCAACGACGTCGTCGTCCTGCCGCGCACGCGCCGCACCGTCCTCGTCCCGACCGGCCGGGCCGACCTCGCCGTCTTCGACGAGGCGGGGGAGTGCGTCGCGACGGTGTGCGCGGGGCGGCTGGTGCACAGGCGGCGCTGAGCAGCGCCTTTTGAAGCGCGCTCTTCAAGCGCCTTGTTGATCCGTCAGCCCGCGAACTCCTCCGCGAACGCCCCCGAACTCTGCTTCACCCCACTGCAGTCGGTCGCCGGCTTGTCGGTCTTCGCCCCGTCCGCGCACTGCCGGTCCCGGGCCGCCGACCACATCGACACCCACCCGATGCCCTTGCCCTCGGCGAAGGCGCGGACCTCGGCGGCGTCGGCGAGCGTGAAGGTCTCGCCTGCGACGTCGTTGACACCGATCATCGAGGTGAGCGCCATGCCCCGCCAGGCGGTCGTGTCCGACGTGCCGAAGACCTTCTTCAACTGGGTGTGCGAGGCCTTCGCGGCCGCGAGGGCGTAGCCGCCCATGTCGCCGTCGAACGAGCTGCCGTAGTTCATCGTCATCAGATTGACGGTGGCGACCTTCACGCCGTTGTCGTTGGCGGAGGCGAGGAGCGCCAGGCTGTCCTTGCCGAGGCCCGAGGGCATCACCGGCAGTGTGAAGGAGACCTCCAGGTCGTCCCGCTCCTGCTGCAACCGGGCGATCGCCTTCGAACGCAGGGCGATGGAGGCGGAGTCGGCCAACTCGTCGCCCTCGATGTCGAAGTCGGCCCGGGTGGCGCCGGCCGCGTCGAGGGCCTTGCCGTATGCCGCCGCCAGCTCCGAGGCGCTGTCGCAGGCCGCCGCGAGTTCCTTGCCGGAGGCGCCGCCGAAGGAGACCCGGACCTGAGCGCCGTCCTTCTTGAGCGCTTCGATACGGGACTTCACCGCCGAGTCGCCGAGGGCGTCCGTGCCGTTCCAGCGCGGGGTGCAGCCGCTGCCGCCGGCCAGCACGAAGGCCAGGTTGTACGTCGTGGGAGAGCCCGCGGAGTCGGTGGCGGCGGCGTCCTTGGCGTCGACGTACGGGGCGTACGAGGTCGTACCCGAGGTGCCGGACCCGGACTCGGCTCCGGACTCGGCCCCGGACTCGGCAGGGGACGAGGCGCTGGGCGCGGCTGACGCCGGGGGTGCCGGGCGGGCCGCCTCGCCCTGCTCGGAGCAGGCCGTACCGGCCAGGGCGAGCAGACAGCTCAGCCCGACCGCCGCCCGCTTCCGGTGACTCCTCATAGCGCACGCTCCCGTTCTCGTGAGGTCATAAAGGTCCAAACCCCCAGTACGTTTCCCGGCAGCAAACGTCTCACGACGATGGGCGCTGAAAACGAGTTCCGCAGGAGTTCCCGACAACTCTCAGAGAAAGGACAGCTTCGCTCGTTTCTCATGGGTCTCTCACATCAGAACCCAAGTTTATGGCACATAAAGCCCGCCTACTGTCCGGGGAATGCATTCCGAGCCTGCCATCGAAAGCCGCGTCACCCGCGGTCGCCGCCGCAAACGCGGCAACGAGTCCGCCGAAGGGCCCGTGTTCGTTGACAACTCCGGACGCCGGGCCCGGCTGCTGCGCCGGATCGGTCTCCTCCTGGGAGTCGTCTGCCTCGGGTACGCGGCCGTTCTCGGCGCGGCCTTCATGGGCTGGGGCACCTCGCTCACACCGTCGCAGCTGCTGCCGTTCGCGGGCGCGGGGCCAGGCGGTGGCGGGCCGCAGGACGGAGGGCCGCAGGACGGAGGGCCGCAAGACGGAGGGCCGGAAGGCGATGGGCTGGGCGGCCCGGGCGCCGCCCCGCCGAGCGGTGCCCCGTCGGCTCCGCCGCAGGTCACCGAAGACGGCGCCGCAGGTGCCATCACGTCCCCGTCCACCACGTCCCCGTCCGCCGCATCCCCGTCCGCCTCGGCCTCCGCTGCCGCGGGCGCGGGCACTGACTGACGGGAGCCGCCGTATGACCACGACCACCCCCTCACGCGGCCGCCGCCGCGCCCCCTCCCGGATGGAGCGGGCCGCCGGCAAGGCCGCCGCGCTGCAGAAGCCGCGCGTCATCCTCGCCTTGCTGCTCCTGCTCGCGCTGATCTGCGTGATGCTCCTCGACGGCTATCTGCGCGCCGAGGTCGGCGGCGACCAGCGCGTGCGCACCGGGGCCAGCTCCAGCGACGTACCGGACGACGTCCTGGACGGCGGGCCGATCGTCACCTTCCGCGGCGGACAGGCCACGACCGTCTCCGTCCCCGACAAGACGATCGCGCTCACCTTCGACGACGGGCCCAACCCGACCTGGACGCCCCAGGTGCTGGCGATCCTCGAGAAGTACGACGTGCCCGCCACGTTCTTCCTGGTCGGCTCGATGGTGTCGCGCTACCCGGGCATCGTGTCGGACATGGTCGAGCAGGGCCACGAGGTGGGGATCCACACCTTCACGCACGTCGACCTGTCGTACCAGAGCGACGCCCGCGTCCGGCGCGAGATGGAGCAGACCCAGCTCGCGCTGGCGGGCGCGGCCGGCATCACGACCACCCTGTTCCGGGCGCCCTATTCCTCGGAGACGGACGCCATCGACAACTACAGCTGGCCCGTCTACAAGAAGCTCGGCCAGGACGGCTACACCAGCGTCTTCGTCGACACCGACAGCGACGACTGGAAGCGGCCGGGCGCCTCGAAGATCGTCCAGTGGGCCACGCCGAAGAAGAACAAGGGCGCGTCGGTCCTCTTCCACGACGCGGGCGGCGAGCGCTCGCAGACGATCAAGGCGCTGCCGGAGTACATCGAGAAGATGCGGGCGAAGGGGTACTCCTTCACCACCATCAGCGGCGTCATGGAACAGGAGCGCGGCGGCACCGGGCAGCAGCAGCCCGGTGCCGGCCCCCAGAACACCGCGAACTCCCTCCAGGCCGCCCACCGCGAGGCCACCGGCGCGATCCTCTACGAGGGCAAGGCCCTGGTCGCGGCCGTGGCCGTCGCCGAGTGGGCCGTGCCGACTCTGTCCGTCGGCCTGATGGTGGTCGGCGTGGCCGTCATGGGCCGCTTCGGGATGATGCTCATCCTCGCCCGCCGTCACTACCGGCTGCGCAACAGGCGCCGCTTCAGCTGGGGGCCGACGGTCACCCGGCCGGTGAGCGTGATCGTCCCGGCGTACAACGAGAAGGAGTGCATCGCCAATACCCTCGACTCGCTGGCGCGGAGCACGCATCCGATCGAGATCATCGTCGTGGACGACGGCTCCACGGACGGCACGGCCGACATCGCCGAGTCCCTCGGCATGCCCAACGTGCGCGTAATCCGCCAGGCCAACGCGGGCAAGCCGGCCGCCCTCAACAACGGCGTACGGAACGCGGCTCACGACATCGTCGTGATGATGGACGGCGACACCGTCTTCGAGCCGGACACCGTACGGCAGCTCGTCCAGCCCTTCGCCGACCCGGAGGTCGGCGCGGTCGCGGGCAACGCCAAGGTCGGCAACCGCACCACCGTCATCGGCGCCTGGCAGCACATCGAGTACGTGATGGGCTTCAACCTGGACCGGCGCATGTACGACCTGCTGCGCTGCATGCCGACCATCCCCGGCGCGATCGGCGCGTTCCGCCGCGAGGCGGTGCTCCAGGTCGGCGGCATGAGCGAGGACACCCTCGCCGAGGACACCGACATCACCATCGCGATGCACCGCGCGGGATGGCGGGTCGTCTACCAGGAGCACGCGCGCGCGTGGACCGAGGCGCCGGGCTCGCTCAAGCAGCTCTGGTCCCAGCGCTACCGCTGGTCGTACGGCACGATGCAGGCGCTGTGGAAGCACCGCAAGTCCCTCACGGACAAGGGGGCTTCGGGGCGTTTCGGGCGGGTCGGCATGCCGCTGGTGGTGCTGTTCCAGATCGTCACGCCGGTCTTCGCGCCCCTCATCGACGTGTTCACGGCCTACTCGATGATCTTCGTCGACTTCACGGCGGCGCTGCTGGCCTGGCTGGCGGTGCTCGGGGTCCAGCTGGTGTGCGCGGCGTACGCCTTCCGCCTGGACCGCGAGAAGTACCGCTATCTGCTGATGATGCCGCTCCAGCAACTCGCCTACCGGCAGATGATGTACCTCGTCCTCATCCACTCCTGCGTCACCGCCCTCACCGGCGGCCGGCTGCGCTGGCAGAAGCTGAAGCGGACCGGCGAGGTCGGCACCCCGGCGGGTGCGGGCTGATGGGGGCGCACAGCAGGACGGCCGAGCGGGCACTCCCGGAGACCGGCGCCCGCCCGGCGCGCGACCGCTACTTCGACACCCTTCGCGCGGTCGCGCTCGTCCGCGTCGTCACGTACCACACCTTCGGCTGGGCCTGGGCCGGGCTGGTCTTCCCCTCCATGGGGGTCATGTTCGCCCTGGCCGGCACCCTCATGGCGCGGTCCCTCCAGCGCCCCGCGCTCACGGTGATCAGGAGCCGCGTCCGCCGGCTGCTGCCGCCCTTCTGGTTCTGGGGCGTGTTCGTCGTCGGCGCGATGCTGGTGCACGGCTGGATGCCGGGCTGGCAGATCGTCTACTGGGTGGTGCCGCTCGGCGACCCGCCCGGCAACGCCTGGGGCGAGCAGGCCTGGGAGATCCTCTGGTACCTGCGGACCTACCTCTGGTTCGTGCTGCTCTCCCCGCTCCTGCTGCGGGTCTTCCGGCTCGCCCCCGTCCCGGTGCTGCTGCTGTCGCTGACACCGGTCCTGGCCTTCCAGTTCGTGTGGCAGCCGCCGGACGACAGGCTCGGTGCCGCGCTGTGGGACCTGGCGACGTTCCTGTTCTGCTGGCTCCTCGGCTTCGCGCACCACGACGGTGTCCTGGCCCGGCTGAAGCCCGCCGCGGTGCTCCCGCTCGCGCTCGGCGCCCTCGCGTACGGCGGCTGGTACGCCCTTGCGCACCAGGGCGAGTACGGCACGTACGACCTCGACGAGAACCCGCTCGCGCAGGCCTTCTGGTCGGCGGGGTTCGTGACGCTCCTGATGTACGCCAAGGCCCGCTTCCGGACCGACTTCGCGGGACTCGCCCGGTTCCGGCGGCTGGACCGGCTCGTCACCGTCTTCAACGCCCGGGCCGTGACGCTCTACCTGTGGCACGAGATCGCCCTGATCCTCGCCGTACCGCTGATCGACCTGTTCTGGGACGTGCCCGCCTTCGAGGCGTACCTGCCGCTGGACAGTCAGTGGTTCATGTTCGGTGTGGGCTGGGTGCTGATCGGGATGTTCGTGCTGCTGTGCGGGTGGGTGGAGGACGTGGCGGCACGGAGGAAGCCGAGGCTCCTGCCGTGAGGACCCTCGGAGGCCCTTCGCGGACGTCCTGCAAGAATGGGCGCGTGACCCGCGCATCCCTGGACAAGCAGCCGCACGAAGTCGCCTCGATGTTCGACGACGTGGCGGAACGGTACGACCTGACCAACGACGTGCTGTCCCTCGGCCAGGACCGGCGCTGGCGCAAGGAGGTCGCCAAGGCGGTCGACGCGCGCCCCGCGCAGAAGGTCCTCGACCTGGCGGCGGGCACCGGCACCTCCTCGCTGCCCTTCGCGCAGACCGGTGCCTACGTCGTCCCGTGCGACTTCTCCCAGGGCATGCTCCAGGTCGGCAAGCAGCGCCGGCCCTGGCTGCCCTACACCGCCGGCGACGCGACGAAGCTCCCCTTCAAGGACGACACCTTCGACGCCGTCACCATCTCCTTCGGGCTGCGCAACGTGCAGGACACGGACGCGGCCCTGCGGGAGATGCAGCGCGTGACCCGGCCCGGTGGGCGGATCGTGATCTGCGAGTTCTCGCACCCGACGTGGGCGCCGTTCCGCACGGTCTACACCGAGTACCTGATGCGCGCCCTGCCGCCGGTCGCGCGCGCCGTATCCTCCAACCCCGACGCCTACGTCTACCTCGCCGAGTCCATCCGCGCCTGGCCCGACCAGCCCGCGCTGGCGGAGCGGCTGGGCAAGGCCGGCTGGTCGCGGGTGGCCTGGCGCAACCTGAGCGGCGGGATCGTGGCCCTGCACCGGGGCTTCAAGGAGAGCTGACCCCGCCGGGAGCCGGCCTCTACGGGGAGCTGAGAACCATGTACGGGTCGCCCGGCTCGTCCAGCTCCCGCTGGAGTCCGCCCCTGGGCGGTCTCGGGACCCGCGGCTCGTGCACGCCTCCGCCGCCCTCGCCGGGGCCGAAGTCGAACCACACGTAGACCATCGAGTCCCGCGGCACCTCGGCCTCAGGCTGCGGGTACTGGCGTACGACGTAGTCGACGACGGCGAGATGGAAGTCGGGCCGGTCCGGCGCGTTGAGAAGAAGGCCCCGCGCCCGGGCCGTCTCGCGCGCGTCCACGGCCATCAGACCGACCAGACGCGGTACGCGCACTTCGGGTGCTTTGCGGGATATCTGCACAGATGTCACCCCCAGCGGTACAGGAAGGGTAACTCCGGTCTCACGCCGCCCGGAAGCGATGGGTGTCTTTCTGTGACAGTCGATTACGCTCCGTCAACAGGGGCTCGGTTCGTGTAGGCAGCCCTTCAGCCGGGTGATCAACACCGCTGCATAGACTGCCCGTGTCCTGTGCCCGCCGGCACACAGATTCCGAAGCTTGGGGAGATCCCGCCGTGACCGTCGTGACCGAGCCTCTCTCCGAGAACACCGCCGATGTGATCGTCGTGGGCGCGGGGCCGGCCGGCTCCACGACCGCCTACCACCTCGCCAAGGCGGGACTCGACGTCCTCCTGCTGGAGAAGACCGCGTTCCCGCGCGAGAAGGTCTGCGGCGACGGCCTCACGCCGCGCGCCGTCAAACAGCTGGTGGCGATGGGCATCGACATCTCGGAGGAGGCGGGCTGGCTGCGCAACAAGGGCCTGCGGATCATCGGCGGCGGAGTGCGGCTCCAGCTCGACTGGCCGGATCTCGCCTCCTTCCCCGACTACGGCCTCGTCCGCAAGCGCGACGACTTCGACGACCAGCTCGCCCGGCAGGCCCAGAAGGCGGGCGCCCGGCTGTTCGAGCGCTGCAACGTGGGCGCGCCGATCCTGGACGACCGCACGGGCCGGATCACCGGCGTGCACGCCAAGCTCGGTGAGGACAAGCGCGAGGTCACCTTCCACGCGCCGCTCGTCGTCGCCGCCGACGGCAACTCCACCCGCCTCTCCCTCGCGATGGGCCTGCACCGCCGCGAGGACCGCCCGATGGGCGTGGCCGTACGGACGTACTTCGAGAGCCCCCGCCACGAGGACGACTACCTGGAGTCCTGGCTGGAGCTCTGGGACCGCCGCGGCCCGGGGGAGGACCGGCTGCTGCCCGGCTACGGCTGGATCTTCGGCATGGGCGACGGCACCTCGAACGTCGGCCTGGGCGTGCTCAACACCTCCGACTCCTTCAAGGAGCTGGACTGGCGCGAGGTGCTGAAGGCCTGGTGCGCGTCCATGCCGGAGGACTGGGGCTACACCCCCGACAACATGACCGGCCCGATCCGCGGCGCCGCCCTGCCCATGGCCTTCAACCGCCAGCCGCACTACACCAAGGGCCTGCTGCTCGTCGGTGACGCCGGCGGCCTGGTGAACCCCTTCAACGGCGAAGGCATCGCCTACGCCATGGAGTCCGGCCAGATCGCCGCCGACGTCATCGTCCAGGCACACGCCCGCTCCACCCCGGCCCGGCGCGAGCTGGCGCTCCAGCGCTATCCGCGCTTGCTCAAGGACACCTACGGCGGCTACTACACGCTCGGCCGTGCCTTCGTGAAGCTCATCGGCAACCCGAAGGTCATGCAGATCGCCACCCAGCGCGGTCTCACGCACCCGATGCTGATGAAGTTCACGCTGAAGCTCCTCGCGAACCTCACGGACCCGACCGGGGGCGACGCGATGGACCGCATCATCAACGGGCTGAGCAAGGTGGCCCCGAAGGCCTGATCACGCGCGCGGCGCTCTGCCTGAATCAGGGACTCAGCGCCTCATCAGGCACTCAGCGCCTCGACGTTGGCGGCCCGGCGCGCGAGCACCTCGTCCCGCCGGTCCGCCACCTGCCGCAGCGCGTCCTTCCGCTCCCGCTTGGAGAGCCGGTCCAGATAGAGCTGCCCGGCGCAGTGGTCGGC
This sequence comes from Streptomyces sp. NPDC055506, assembly GCF_053643595.1. Classification (NCBI taxonomy): domain Bacteria; kingdom Bacillati; phylum Actinomycetota; class Actinomycetes; order Kitasatosporales; family Streptomycetaceae; genus Streptomyces; species Streptomyces sp. NPDC055506. Next base: position 94,174 of record NZ_JBSHKH010000011.1, read on the forward strand.
CTCGTGGGCGAGGCAGCGGGCGAAGTACCCCGTGCCCTCGATGACGACCGGCTCGCCGTCCTTGTCGAACCCGCGCACGACGGCCCGGTCCGGCCGCGGTACGTCCATCGTGGCGCCCGGCACCGACAGGCACCCCTCGCCCTCGTCGAGCAGCCTCCGGTGGGCGGCGTCGAGCGGCTCCAGGACCGGGTTGACGATGTGCCCGACGTGCCGCACCCCGTCGTCGTCCGGGCAGTCGTACACGAACAGCCGCAGGTCGACACCGACCTGGTTCGCCGCGAGTCCGGCTCCGTCCGCGATGTACATCGTCAGGAACATGTCGTCGATGAGCGCGGCGAGGTCCGGGCCGAACTCGGTGACGTCCCGGCACGGCTTGTGCAGGACCTCCTCGCCGACCTCGGTGATCCGCCGGACCTTCCCCTGCCGGGCCTCGGGCGCGAGCCGCGGGTAGGAGTCGACGGGCCGTCCTTGCACGAAGACGCTGGGCATGTGGCTCTCCTCGGGTGTCGGTTGTGGTGACCGGCACTCATCACAGCAGAGCCCGGGTGCCCGTCCCAGGAGGAGTCCGGCCACACCGGACCGCCGGGCGCGGGGACGGCCGGAGCGGGCGTGGGGACGGCCGGAGCGGGCGCGCGGACGGCCGGAGGGGCCAGAGGGCCGTCTGAGCCCTGCGCCACGGCGCGGCCCACTCCGGGCACACCGCGACCCCGAAAGGCCGGGAGACGGCCCGTGAGGGCGGCAGGAGGGGGTGCGGACACGCGGCAGGAGGGGTGCGGACACGCCGGGAGGGCCGCTGCCGGCGGTGGCAGCGGCCCTCAAGCCCGTGTGCGTGACGTCAGAGGACGCGTACCGCGCCCGACGCCGGGTAACCCGACAGGTCCTGGATGACGACGCCCTTGGACGGGTTGGCCGCGTCCAGGTACTGGCCGTCTCCGATGTAGACACCCACGTGGTACGCCGAGCCCTTGCCACCCCAGTAGAGGATGTCGCCGACCTGGACGTTGGACAGCGGCACGTCCGTGCCGGCCATCGACTGGTCCTGCGAGACGCGCGGCAGGTCCACACCAACCTGCTTGTACGCGGCCTGCACCAGGGAGGAGCAGTCCCAGGCGCTGGGACCGGTGGCGCCCATGACGTAGGCGTCGCCGACCTGTGCCTTGAGGAAGGCGATGACGGTCGCGACGCTGCCGCTGGCGGGCGCGGTCGTCGAGGTGGACGTCGAAGCGGAGGCGGAGGCGGAGAGGGTGGCGCGCTCGGCGCTGCGCGTGGCGCGCTCGGCGGCGGCCTTGCGGGCTTCCTCGGCGGCCTTCTTCTTGGCCTCCGCCTTCTTCTTCGCCTCGGCGAGGTCCTTCTTGGCCTCGGTGGCGGCCTTGGCGGCGGCTGCGTCACGCTCGGCGCGCAGCTCGTAGTTCGCGGCCGCCTGCTGAGTGGCGGCCGCGGACTGGGCGACCTGAGTGGCCATGTCGGCCGTCAGGG
>NZ_JBSHKH010000012.1:0-94678 GCF_053643595.1 Streptomyces sp. NPDC055506
GGATATCTCCGGGGCTCGTGATCTGTGTGCCGTCGTTGCCGTCGCGCCAGACGCCCCTGGTACGGCGGACAGGGTCCACTCGATTCGCGCTGTCTCCGCGCCGACCATCATCGCTGCGGCGGCGAGGGTCGCCACCTCGACGAAAAGGGCGATCACCGGGACTCGCCCGATCGTGGTGACCATGTGGGCAGGACACAAGCCAGAGGCCCTGTGGATCACTCCACAGGGCCTCTGGTCTGCTGTGCACTCGGCAGGATTCGAACCTGCAACCTTCTGATCCGTAGTCAGATGCTCTATCCGTTAAGCTACGAGTGCTTGTTCTGTTTTATCGCCGCTCTCGGGCCTTCCGGCTCGCTCGCGGCGACAGGAAGAACATTACATGACTGCCGCCGCCATGTGAAATCCGTTTGCCGCACCCCTTGTGAGCTGCGGAAACGGCTGTTCCGGACGGTACGACAGCGAAGCCCCGGTCGGGTGACCGGGGCTTCGTGATCAGGTGCGGAGGCGGAGGGATTTGAACCCTCGATGGGATTTAAGTCCCAAACCGCATTAGCAGTGCGGCGCCATAGACCGGACTAGGCGACGCCTCCACGCAACATCCTCTCGCGCGAGCGCGAGTCGGTGCTTGCCGATGATGACACAGTCGAGCGCCGTGTCACCAATCGCCCCCCACGGTACTAGGCAGGAAGGTCGCAGGGCAAAAGCCTTCTCGGGCTGTCGCGCAACGTCCCGGGGCACGCCGCGTTAGTCAGGGCATGTCGACTGCCATTTCCCGGGCCACCGCCCGAACCGCGTCCCGGACCACCCCCCGCTCCGGTCTGCGCCGCCTCGCCCTCGGTGCCGCCGCCTCCGTCGCCGCCCTCGGGTCACTGGCCGCGGTGTCCCCCGCCGCGTACGCCCAGACCGGGCTCGGCGACGGCAAGAGCAAGGAGCGGGATCACCTCACCGTCACCGTGCGGAACGCCGGCAACGGGGCCGACGGGACCTTCGAGCTGTACTGCGGACCCGACGGCGGCAGCCATCCCGACCCGCGTGGCGCCTGTGCCGCCCTGGAGCGGGACACACGGTGGGGGCAGGAGGCCTTCGCTCCCGCCCCGCAGGGTGGCTTCTGCACCATGCAGTACGGCGGGCCGGCCACCGCGCACATCACCGGCACCTGGGCCGGGCGCCCCGTCGACGCCACGTACGACCGCCGTGACGGCTGCCAGATCTCCCGCTGGGACCGGCTCGTGCCGCTCCTGCCGGACATGGGGAGCGGGCGGCGCGCCTGAGTACCGCGGCGGATCACGCAGCGGAACCCGTATCGGATCACGCAGCGGATCACGCAATCGGAACCCGTGTCGGATCCCGCACCGGTTCTCCTCATGTCGCCTCCGTTACGACCCTCCGTACCTCGTCGCATCTCGTCCGGATTTCGCCCCTCCCCGTCCGTCATCCCGCCGGTCCGGCCAAAAGGTACAGAAACACCGTCGTCGTAAAGGTCCCGCGAAGGTCCCGCGACGTCGTCGCAGGAGGGCGGGCGTTTGGCGGTTACTCGGTCGTCAGTTCGGGGTCACTTATGCGTGCGACCTCCCTCTCATCCGGCGTCGCGAGCGCAACCGCAGCCCTTAGACTCCCTCGCGTGACACGCTGCGGGACGGTTGGCAAGATGGCCCGAGCGGTCGGCAAGGTGCGGTAACAGGGAGGAAGCGTCTCGTGAGCAGCAGGCCATCCCGAGGCGCTGCTCGCCTCGCAGCCATACTGGATGCGCTCCCCGACGCGTTGGTGCTGGTCAATGCCAACGGGACGGTCGTCAACGCCAACACCATCGCCCTGGAGGCCTTCGAGACTCCGGGCACCGCTCTGGTGGGGCGCGGGCTGCTCGATCTGCTGCCGCAGTTCGACTCCAAGCTCATCCCCGGCTCCATGCGACGGCCGGAGCACCTCGATCCGCAGGGCCGGACCAAGCCGACCCGGATGATCGCGCGCAGGACGGACGGGACCGAGTTCCCCGTCGAGGTCACCAGTGCGAATCTGGAGAACGGGCAGCAGGCCTACGACGGTTACGGCTACACCGGCGACGAGCTGCTCATGCTCGTCGTACGCGACTTGTCCGGGACCGTGGACACCGAAGCCGAGCTCGCGCGGTCGCAGCGGCAGACCGAGATGATTCTGCGGGCCGCCTCCGAGGGCGTCGTCGGGACCGACACCGACGGGCGGATCGTGCTGGTCAATCCGGCCGCCGCTCAGATACTGGGTTTCCGGGCCAGCGATCTCGGCGGGCGTGAACTGCATGAACTCGTGCTGCACTCGCGAGCCGACGGGTCGGCCTTCCCGTACGAGGAGTCGCCGCTCGCCGACACCCTGCGCTCCGGGCGCAAGCACCGGGTGCGCGGGCAGGTGCTGTACGCCAAGGACGGCGGCAAGGTTCCGGTCGATCTGACGACCGCGCCCGTGCGGGACGGCGACCAGCTCGTCGGCGCCGTGATGACCTTCACCGACCGGCGGCCGTACGACGCGGTCGTCGAGGAGAAGGAAGCGGCGGACAAACGCCATGAGGAAGAGCTGGAGCGGGTCTCCGAGGAGCACGCCTCCGAGCTGACCGCGCTGCGCCAGCGGCACGTCACCGAGCTGGAGGAGCTGAGCGAGCGGCACGCCGAGGAGCTCGGCGCGAACGAGGATCGGTACGCCGCGCTCGGGGAGCGGGAGAAGGACCGGTACGAGGCGCTCGCCGCCCGGCACGAGCAGTTGCTGACCCTGCTGGGCCGGTCGCTGCGCGGGCCGCTCGAGGAACTGCGGCGCGAGCTGGCCGCGCTCGCCGCCGACGACGCCGGGCAGCTGTGGCCCGAGGCCAACCAGGTGCTGCACCACCTGTCCGCGGGCTACTCGCGGATCACGACGCTCATCGACAACGTCCTCGGCTACCAGCGGCTCGACACGGGCAGCGAGAACGTGGCCCGTACGAAGGTGATGCTGGACGCCGTGGTCGCCTCCGGGGTCGACGGGGCCGTCGAGCTCATCGGGCCCGGGCGGGTGCAGTTCGCCGTGCACGCGCCGCCCATCGAGGCCGAGGTGGATCCTCGGCTGCTCGCCACCGCCCTCGCGCATCTCGTCGCGGACGTGGCGGGGGTCGACGCGACCGGCAACACGCCCCTGTCGGCGGGCGGTTATCTGGACAACACCGTCGTGGTGGCGGCGGCGCAGCGCGGCGAGGTCGTACGCATCGAGGTGCGCGGGCCGTACGCCGGTGGCGACACCGTGCACGAGCCGATCGTGCGGGGGATCGTCCGGGCGCACGGCGGTGTGCTGCAGACGCATGACGTGCCGGGGATGAGCGGGAGCGCGTACGTCCTCGAGGTGCCGATCGGGGGTGGGGCCGGGGCCGTTGCCGCGGATGCCGCCGCCGAGGCGGTCGACGAGGGCCTCGCCGGGGCCCCGGGTGAGCAGACCTCCGGTGGGGGGCGGCGCCGGGCGCGGCGCGCCACCACCGATGCCTTCCTCGACGGCGATGTTCCCAGTGAGGGCGACGAGGCCGATGGTTCCGCCGGGGCCGGTGGGTCCGGGCGGCGCAGGAGGCGGGCCGCCGGGGAACCGGCCGCTCTTCCGGCGGGGGCCTCCGGTGAGCCCGCCGGGTCGGGCGGCACCGGGCGGCGGCGCGGGCGTCCGGCCGAGGGTGCCGCCGCAGGGGCCGTCGCCGCCGAGGGCGTCGGGAGTGCCGTCCAGGGTGTCGCCGAGGGGGCCGTCGTCACGGCCGCCGAGCACGCGGCCGGGACCGCCGCCTCGGGTACGGGGCTGGGCGGGACCGTTCCGCCGCAGGGCGTGCCCGAGTCCTCCGGGCAGCGGGCCCGGCGTGAACCCGGTGAGCAGCGCGCGTTGCCTCCAGCCCTGCCCGCGCCGTCCGGTGACGCCGGCTCCGGTTCGGACGGTGCGGCACCGGGGCAGGCCCAGCAGCCGACCGGGCGCCGGCGGCGTGCGCTGGCCGCCGCCAATGAGCGGGCGGCGGCGCAGCAGGCCGCGGGGCCGCGTCCGGTGTTCGCCCTGCCGCCGGCCGAGGCCGATCAGACGACCCCGGTCGAACCGGCCCACCAGGGCGTTCAGGCCGGACCGACCGATCAGAGGCAGGGGACCGAGGCGGTCGCCGCTTCGGCCGCCGCCGGTGACGCGGTGGCCGCGGAGGGGCGGCACGACGCCGTACCGCACGACCAGTCCGCCGATCACACCCCGCCACAGCCGCATCCCACGAGTGCGCCGACGGGCCGTCGGCGGCGGGCCGTGGTGCCGCAGCAGGGTGAGGGGGCCCAGGGGCAGACGGCGGGTGCGGCGGGTGCCGCGCCAGCGGGTGCCGTACCGGCTGCCGCCGTGCCGCCTGGTTCCGTGCCCGTGGGGCCCGGTTCCGTGCCCGTGGGGCCCGGGCAGGGCATTCCCGCGCAGCAGGGCGCCGCGGGGCAGGTCCCGCCGGGGCAGGGCGCGCCGGTCCAGGTCGGGGTGGCCGCCGCGCAGGCCGTGCCGGGTACGGCCGTGCCGCCGCAGGGCAACGCCGTTCAGCCTCAGGGGAACGCTCCGCAGGGCGGCATCCCCCAGCCGCAGGGCGTGTCCGTCCCCGCGCAGGGCGGGCTCGGGCACAGCGTGCAGGCGGCCCTCCCGGGGCAGGCGCTGCAGCCTCCGGCCCAGGTCGGGCAGCCCCTGCCGCAGCAGGGCGTCGCCGCGGCGGCGCAGCAGCCCTCCGCCGGGCAGCCGCTCCCCGCCGAGGCCGCCCCCGGGCAGGACACCCCGGCCCAGGGCAGCCCGGCTCAGGGCACTCCCGTCCAGGGGACCCCGGCTCAGGGGACCCCGGCTCAGGGGCCCCCGGCTCAGGGCGGCACCCCCGCCCCCCAGCCCTGGCCCGCCGCCGACGACAGCGCGGGGGCCGGTGTCGCCGTACCCCCGAACGGCACGCCCCCTCAGGCCCCGCAGCCGAACGCCACGGCCACGAACACCCCGGCCCCGGGCACCCCGTTGCCGCCGGAGGGTGCGGCGCAGGCGCAGCGGGCGGCTCAGCCGTTGCCCGCGGAGGCCTCGGCGCCCGTCGATCCGAACTCGACGCAGGGGCGGGCGATCAGCGTGCGGACGCTGGGGCAGGGCGTGCCGTTCAACCGGCAGGCCGCCCAGGTCCAGCAGTCGCCGTCCCTGTCCGTCCCCCTGCCGACGGCGACGCCGCCCCCGCACCAGCCGGGCGGATCGGGCCGGCGCCGCAAGCTCGGCACGCCGCCCGACCCGGCCACGCGTCCCGATCAGGCCACCCGTACGGAACCGGCGTCCCGTCCGGACCAGGGACAGCGCCCCGACCAGACGGCGCGCCCCGAGCAGGCGGCCCGTCCTGAGCAGGCCGCGCGTCCGCATCCGGCCGAGCCGACGCCCCCGCCGGTCGCCGCCCAGGTGCCCGCCCCGGCCCCCGTGCCGGCTCAGCCGTCCCTCGCCGGTCAGTCCCGGCTCACGCAGCTGACCGAGGGCGGCGGCCGGTCGTACGCCATAGGCGCACCCGACGAGAACGCCGCCGAGGGGCCCGAGCCGCTGGACGGGCCCGGGGGTGCCGTCGAGGTGGCCGATCCGCCGCGGCCGCAGCCGATGGACGACGAGTTGCCGCCGGAGCCGCTGGACAACCCGCGGCGGCTGCTGGTGTGGCCAGCGCCGGACGTCAGCACCCAGCAGGCGCTGAGCGACCGCGGCTACCGGCCCGTGATCGTGAACTCACGCGAGGAGGTGGACGCGCAGATCGCGGCGTTCCCCGCCGCGCTGTTCGTCGACCCGCTGACCGGGCCGATCACCCGTACGGCGCTGCAGTCGCTGCGGCAGGCCGCCGTGGCCGCCGAGGTGCCCGTCCTCGTCACGGCCGGGCTCGGACAGGCCTCGCGGGACGCTGCCTACGGTGCCGATCCGGCCGTGCTGCTGAAGGCGCTGGCGCCGCGCGACAGTGAGCAGCACCCGCCGCGGGTGCTGCTGATCGAGGAGCACGCGGAGATCGCGCTGGCGCTGACGGCGACGCTGGAGCGGCGCGGGATGCAGGTCGCGCGGGCCGCGAGCGACGCGGACGCGGTGACGCTGGCCAGCGATTTCCGGCCGAACCTGGTCGTGATGGACCTGATGCAGGTGCACCAGCGGCAGGCCGGGTTCGCCGGGATCGTGGACTGGCTGCGCGCGAACGGGCAGCTGAACCGCACCCCGCTGGTCGTCTACACCGCCGCCGTCGACCAGGCCGACCTGCCGCGGCTGGCCTCCGGGGAAACGGTGCTGTTCCTCGCGGAGCGGTCCACCAGCGGCGATGTGCAGACCCGGATCGTCGAGCTGCTGAGCCGGATCGGGACCAACTGAGCCGGATCGGGGCCGGCTGAGCCAGAGCGGTACCGGCTGAGGCGGCGGACGGGTGGCCGGGGCGCGGTGGCCGGGCGGACGGGTGGCCGGGGGCCCGGGGGCCCGGTGGCCGGGCGGGCCCGTGGCCGGGGGCCCGGTGGCCGAGCGGACGGGTGGCCGGAGGCCCGATGGCCGAGCGGACGGGTGGCCGGAGGCCCGGCGGCCGAGCGGACGGGTGGGCGGGTGGCCGGTTCTACCGGGCCGTCAGCCTGCGCGCCGCCTCCTTGACCGACGCGCGCAGGCGGTCCTGGGCGTCCTCCCCGTCGCCGACCAGGATGCGCCGCATCTGCGGGACGACGGCGGTCCAGTTGGCCAGGGCGGTGAGCAGGAACAGCAGGTCGGCCGCCGGGAGGGCGTCCGTGATGACGCCCCGGTCCTGGCCGTCCTTGAGGGCGGCGACCTTGCGGACGTAGTGCTCCTGGCGGGCGGACTCGTGGGGCAGTTCGGCGCTGCCGTACTCCAGGCCCTCCCAGAAGAGCAGGCGCAGCAGCTCCGGGTGGGCGGCGTGGTAGTCCATCACGCGGTCGATCCAGCTCTCGATGTCGTCCGGGACGACGGGGACGTCCTCGGCGAGGTGGAGCATCTTCTTCTCGAGGACGATCGCGAACAGCTCCGCCTTGTTGCCGAAGTAGGCGTAGATCAGCTGCTTGTTGGCCTTCGCCTCGGCGGCGATGCGGTCGATGCGCGCGCCGGCGATGCCGTGCCGGGCGAACTCGGCGACCGCCGCCTCGAAGATCCGGGCCTTGGTGGCCTCGGGGTCCCTTGGTGCCATGGGGGAGAGGGTAGCGCGCCGGGTAACCAACTGTTTGGTTGACAGGGAATCGAAGGGCGGCTCACACTGTTGCTCCATCATCCAACCAACCAGTTAGTTGTTAGAGCCGACTCCAAGCCGACTCCCGACTCCAAATCGACTCCGAGGAGTCCCCTTCCATGCCGTCAGCGACCACGACCACGACCCGCCGGGCCGAACAGGCCCCTCCCCGGCAGGCGCGTACGCCCGCACCCGGCCTCTTCCTCACCCTGATCGCCGTGTGCAGCGCGGTGACCGCCGCCAACATCTACCTCGCCGCACCGCTGCTCTCGCTCATGGCCCGCGACTTCGGCTCGGCCCCCTCGGCCGTCGCCTGGATCGCCTCGGTCGCCCAGCTCGGCTACGCGGTCGGCCTGCTGTTCTTCGCCCCGCTCGGCGACAGCGCGAACCGGCGCCGGCTGGTCGCCGGGCTCACCCTCGTCACCACCGTCGCGCTGGGCGCCAGTGCGGCCGCCCCGGGCGCCACCGCCCTCGCGATCGCCATGTTCGTCGCCTCGGCCACGACCGTCATCCCCCAGCTGCTCGTCCCGCTGGTCGCCGAACGCGCCCCCGCCGACCGGCGTGCCCGTCATGTCGCGGCCGTCATCGCGGGCCTGTTCACCGGCATCGTCGGGGCCCGGGTCCTGGGCGGGCTGGCCGGGCAGGCCTTCGGCTGGCGCTGGGTGTTCGCGGGCGCGGCCCTGCTCACCCTCGTCCTGGGGCTCGCGACCGCGTTCGTCCTGCCGTCGCGGCGGCGGCGGGAAGGCCCGCTGTTCGCGGGGCTCGCCGCGCTGCCGTCGGTGCTGCGGGGGTCACCGGAGCTGTGGCGGGCGTGCCTGCGGCAGGCCGGGATGTTCGGCGCGTGGAGCGCGCTGTGGACCGCGCTCTCCCTGCTGCTGACCGGCCCCGCGTACGGGCTGTCCACCGCGACCGCCGGGCTGTTCGGGCTCTTCGGGCTGACGGCGAGTGCGGTGGCTCCGCTGGCCGGCGGGTTCGTGGACCGGTTCGGCGCGGCGCGGGTCGTACGGTCCGCGTATCTGCTCGCGGCCGTGTCCGTGCCGCTGTTCTGGCTGGGCGGGCACGCGCTTGCCGCGCTGTTCGCCGCCGCGATCGCGATCCACGCGGCGCTCGTCGCCTCCCATGTCGCCAACCAGACCCTCGCCCTGACCGCGACCTCCACCCCCGCCACGGCCAACACCGCCTATGTGGTCGCGGGCTTCGCGGGCGGCGCCGGGGCCTCGGCTCTCGGCGGGACCGCCTTCAGCCACTTCGGCTGGGGCGGGGTGTGCGCGGTGGCGGGGCTGTGGCTGGTGCTGGGATGGGGGCTGACCTCGGCTACGGCCCGGCTCCCCCGGCGGTGAGGCGATGCCGCGGGGCGCGACGCGGGGCGGGAACGCGGGGCGCCGGCCGGGCGGACGGCCTCCCGTGTGTGAGAGGGCCGCGGATAGCCGTACGCCGGGGTGGACATGATCTTCCTGTGCGCCGCGAAACCGTGACCCTGAGCAGGATCGGTTCGCAGGACTGGGCCGCCGTCCACACCTGGGCGGGTCTGCCCGAGGCCTGCCGCTATCAGCCGTGGGGGCCGAACACGCCGGACGAGACGCGGGAGTTCGTGGCGGGTGCGGTCGATGCCTGGTCGGACAGGCCCCAGCGCCGCTTTCCCTATGTGGCCCGGCTTGGGCGGGACGTCGTGGGGATGGGGGAGCTGCGGGTGCGCGACGCACCCCGGCGGCAGGGCGAGATCTCGTACATCGTGCATCCGCGCGTCTGGGGGCGGGGCATCGGGACGGAGATCGGGCGGCTGCTTCTCGGGCACGCCTTCGGCGACTCGCGGCTCCATCGCGTCCATGCCACCTGCGATCCCCGGAATCTCGGCTCCGCGCGGGTGCTGGCCAAGCTCGGCATGACGCTGGAGGGACGCCTGCGGCACACCCAGCTCATCCGTGACGGCTGGCGGGACTCGCTGGTCTTCGGCCTGCTCGAGGAGGAGTGGGACGCGGGGAGCGCCGTGCAGGGGTGAGCCCCTGGCGGTGGCCAGGGGCTCCGAGACGTTCTGCGGGTCAGCCGAGCTTGGTGATGTCCAGGTCGCCCTCCGCGTACTGCCTGCGCAGTACTTTCTTGTCGAACTTTCCGACGCTCGTCTTCGGGACCGCCTCGATGACCGTCCAGCGCTCCGGGAGCTGCCACTTGGCGATGCTGCCCTCGTCGGCGAGGAAGGCGCGCAGGGTCTCGAAGGTGGCGGTGGCGCCCTCCTTGAGGACGACCGTGGCCAGGGGGCGCTCGCCCCACTTGTCGTCGGGGACGGCGACCACGGCCGCCTCGGCGACGTCCGGGTGGGCCATGAGCGCGTTCTCCAGGTCCACCGACGAGATCCACTCGCCGCCGGACTTGATGACATCCTTGGCCCGGTCGGTGAGGGTGAGGTAGCCGTCGGGGGAGATGGTCCCGACGTCGCCCGTCTTGAGCCAGCCGTCCTCGCTGAACTTGTCGGCCGGGCGGAGCGGGTCGGCGTCCGGGCCGTTGTAATAGGCACCGGCGATCCACGGGCCGCGTACCTCCAGCTCGCCGGCCGACTCGCCGTCCCAGGGGAGGCGTTCGCCGCCCGGGCCGGTCAGGCGGCCCTCGACGCCGGCGGGGAAGCGGCCCTGGGTGAGGCGGTAGGCGAGCTCGTCCGCCGTGCCGATCGCGCTGGCCGGGGGGCGGGCGATCGTGCCGAGCGGGGACGTCTCCGTCATGCCCCAGGCGTGGCAGACCCGCATGCCCAGCTTGTCGAAGGCCTCCATGAGGGAGGGCGGACAGGCCGCGCCGCCGATGGTGACCTGGCCGAGGAAGGAGACGTCACGCGGGTTCGCGGTCAGCTCGGCGAGCAGGCCCTGCCAGATGGTGGGGACGGCGGCCGCGTGGGTGGGCTTCTCGCGCTCGATCATCGCGGCGAGCGGGGCCGGCTGGAGGAAGCGGTCCGGCATCAGCATGTTCACGCCGGTCATGAAGGTCGCGTGCGGCAGGCCCCAGGCGTTCACATGGAACTGGGGCACGACGACCAGCGAGGTGTCCCCGTCGGTCAGGCCCATCGACTGGGCCATGTTGACCTGCATGGAGTGCAGGTAGATGGAGCGGTGGCTGTAGACCACGCCCTTGGGGTCGCCGGTGGTGCCGGAGGTGTAGCACATGGCGGCGGCCTGGCGTTCGTCCAGCTCGGGCCAGTCGTACGACGTCGGCTTGTCGGCGATCAGGTCCTCGTACTCGTGGACACGGGCGGTCGCGTCCGCGAGGAGGGAGCGGTCCCCGGGGCCGGTGACGACCACGTGCTCGACCGTCTTGAGGTGCGGGAGCAGCGGGGCGAGCAGGGGGAGCAGCGAACCGTTGGCGATGATCACGCGGTCGGCGGCGTGGTTGACGATCCAGGCCAGCTGCTCGGGCGGGAGGCGGAGGTTCAGGGTGTGCAGGACCGCGCCCATGGACGGGATCGCGAAGTAGGCCTCGACATGTTCCGCGTTGTTCCAGGCCAGAGTCGCGACGCGCTCGTCGCCGGTGACGCCGAGGTCCTCCCGGAGCGCGTGGGCCAGCTGGGCGGCGCGGGCACCGATCTCCGCGAAGGAGCGGCGGTGCGGCTCGTCCTCACCGGTCCACGTGGTCACCTGCGATGTCCCGTGGATCGTGGACCCGTGGGTCAGGATCCTCGAGATCAGCAGCGGTACGTCCTGCATGGTGCTCAGCACGGCGTCCTCCCGGGGCGACATTGCCAACGCGGTGGTAAAGGTTGCGCTGATTCTGCGCACATACCGCGCGGTATGTCACTAGGACCGGGCGATCGATCACATCACGCCAAGCGGAATGAGTGGCTCAGCGGCGGCCGGGGCGGCGTGCCGGGCGGGGCTCACTGGCGGACAAGTCCCAGCTCAGCGTCCTCGCGGAGCTTTCCCAGCGCGCGTGAGACGGCCGACTTCACCGTGCCCACCGAGACGCCGAGCACTTCGGCCGTCTGGACCTCGCTGAGGTCCTCGTAGTACCTGAGGACTACCATCGCCCGCTGCCGGGCGGGCAGCCGCATGATCGCCCGCCACATCGCGTCACGCAGCGCCTGCTGCTCGGCCGGGTCGTCGCTGCCGGTCACCGGCTCCGGCTCGGGCAGCTCGTCGCAGGCGAACTCGTCGACCTTGCGCTTGCGCCACTGCGACGTCCGCGTGTTCAGCAGCGCCCGGCGCACATAGCCGTCGAGGGCGCGGTGGTCCTCGATACGCTCCCAGGCGACGTACGTCTTGGTGAGCGCGGTCTGCAACAGGTCCTCCGCGTCGCTCGGGTTGCCGGTGAGCGAGCGGGCGGTACGCAGCAGCACCGGCTGGCGGGCCCTGACGTACGACGAGAACGACGGGTACGGAAGAGTCTGCGCCGCTGGTGAAGCGGCCTTCGACGCGCTGGTGCAGACGAGTGTGGTCATGGCTCAACGCTATGAGCGGGGCCGGGTCCGGCGGATCGGCCGCAGGTCCCGAAGCGGGGTCCCCCTCAGGTTGTAGGGGTAGGGCCCGCTGCACCTCCTAGAGGTGGAGCGGAGGCACCGGGGTACTGCGGGTTGTCCCCTCAGGGTCGGCTGTGAGTACGAGTCCCGACGTAGGCACGCCCGTCCCCGCCGTCACCAGGACCCGTTCCGCTCCGGGGATCGGGTTCACCGCCGTCCCCCTGATCTGCCGGACGGCTTCCGCCACCCCGTTCATCCCGTGCAGGTACGCCTCCCCCAGCTGTCCCCCGTGTGTGTTGATCGGCAGGCGCCGCTCGGCCACGAAGTCCGGTGCCTCGCCGGGGCCGCAGAAGCCGAACTCCTCCAGCTGCGTCAGCACGAACGGTGTGAAGTGGTCGTAGAGGATCCCCACGTCGATGTCGGCCGGCGCGAGTCCGGAGGTCCGCCACAGCTGCCGGGCCACCACCGCCGTCTCGGGCAGGCCGGTCAGGTCGTCGCGGTAGAAGCTGGTCATCTGCTCCTGCGCGCGTCCCGCGCCCTGGGCCGCCGCCGCGATCACGGCCGGCGGGTGGGGCAGGTCGCGGGCCCGCTCCACCGAGGTGACCACGAGGGCCTGGCCGCCGTCGGTCTCCTGGCAGCAGTCCAGGAGCCGCAGCGGCTCGACGATCCAGCGGGACGCGGCGTGGTCGGCCAGGGTGATGGGCCGGCCGTGGAAGTACGCGGCCGGGTTGTTCGCCGCGTAGGCGCGGTCGACCACGGCCACGTGCCCGAACACCTCCGGCTTCAGCCCGTACGTGTGGAGGTACCGCTGGGCCGCCATCGCCACCCAGGAGGCCGGGGTGAGCAGGCCGAACGGCAGCGACCAGCCGAGCGCCGCGCCCTCGGCCGAGGGCTCGCGGTGCCGGACGCCGGAGCCGAAGCGGCGGCCCGAGCGCTCGTTGAACGCCCGGTAGCAGACGACCACGTCCGCCACGCCCGCCGCGATCGCGAGGGCCGCCTGCTGGACGGTGGCGCAGGCGGCGCCGCCGCCGTAGTGGATCCGGGAGAAGAAGGAGAGCTCGCCGATGCCCGCTGCCTGGGCCACGGTGATCTCGGGGCTGGTGTCCATGGTGAACGTGACCATCCCGTCGACGTCGGCCGGGACGAGCCCGGCGTCCGCCAGCGCCGCCCGCACCGCCTCGACGGCAAGCCGCAGCTCGCTGCGCCCCGAGTCCTTGGAGAACTCGGTGGCCCCGATACCGACGATGGCCGCCCGCCCGCCGAGGGCGTCGTGCCGACGCGGACTCATGCCGGGCCTCCTCGGCTCATGGGATGTCCTCGGTCGACGGTCCGCCGGGATCCGCCGTCGTCCCGGCTCCCGCCGGAACCACGACCGTCACCGTGCCGGTGACGTGCTTGCCGAGGCCGTTCGCGCCGACGATCCGGACCGTCACCATGTCGCCGTCGACCTCCTCGACCGTGCCCGTCAGCACCATCGTGTCGCCGGGGTGGTTGGGCGCGCCGAGCCGGATGGCCACCCGGCGCAGCACGGCCCGCGGACCGAAGTGGTCCGTGATGTACCGGCCGACCAGGCCGTTGGTCGTCAGGATGTTCATGAAGATGTCGGGGGAGCCCTTCCGCCGGGCCAGGTCCGGATCGTGGTGCACGTCCTGGTAGTCGCGGGACGCGATCGCCCCGGCGACGATCAGGGTGCGGGTGACGGGGATCTCCAGGGGCGGGAGTCGGTCGCCGGCGTTCACCGCGTCACCCCCTGGAAGACGGGCAGGACCAGCTCGTCGTCGTAGCGCCGGAACTCGAGCCGGACCGGCATGCCGATCCGCACCTTGTCGTACGGCACCCCGACCACGTTGCTGACGATCCGCACGCCCTCCGCGAGCTCGATCAGCCCGACCGCGTAGGGGGGCTCGAAGGCCGGGAAGGGCGGGTGGTGCATGACGACGTACGAGTAGACCGTGCCCTCGCCGCTCGCCTCGACGGTGTCCCACTCCGGGGAGCCGCAGCTGTTGCAGCCCGGCAGCCAGGGGAAGCGCAGGTCGCCGCAGCCGGTGCAGCGCTGGATGAGCAGCTCGTGGCGGGCCACGCCCTCCCAGAAGCCGGCGTTGTCGCGGTTGACGACCGGGCGGGGGCGGCGCTCCCCGGGCGGTTCGGGGGTCTGCTTCCCCGGCCGCCGTGCGGGGGCGTACTTGAGGATGCGGAAGCGGTGGGTGCCGGCGAGTTCGCCGCCGGTCCGGATGTCCGTACGGGTCGTGATGAAGTAACCCGCCCCCAGCTTCGTGGTCTTCAGGTTGGAGACCGACTCGATCACCGAGTCGAAGGTGATCTCGTCGCCGGGGCGCAGGGGGCGCGGATACTCCTGCTCGCAGTCGGTGGCGACGACCGCGTCGTAGCCCGACTCGTCGAGTAGGCGCAGGAGTTCGTCGTAGGCCGCCGTGCGTTCCGGTCGGCGGGTGAGGCCGGCCATGGTCCACGCCTGGAGCATGGTGGGGGGAGCGATGGCGTCCGGTCCGGTGTAGGCGGGGCTGGTGTCGCCCATGGCCTCGCACCAGTGCCTGATCATCGGCGCGTTGACGGGGTCCCGGCCGACCCCGGTGGCGGCCGCCGGGCGGCCCTCGTAGGCCTTCAGGCGCGCCTCGAACGCCTCGGATCTCTCCGACTCCTCGGACTCCTCGTGGACCTCCGGCTCACCGTTCACGATTTCTGACTGTCCGTCAGATTTGGTGCGGCGTCAAGGCATCGCACCCCACGGACGCCGAAACGCCTGCGCGGCGGTACCGAAGTACCGCCGCTCAGACGCTTGTCACCCCACGATGCACACCCACACGGACGGCGGGCCGATGCCGGTACACCGGCCCGCTCAGCTCACCACCACAGCGGGGTGAAGCTGACGGCGGTGTTGTCGTTGCCCTGGTTGACGGCCGTGAAGGCGGAGCCGTTGACCTGGGCGGTGTTGCTCTGGTTCGAGGCACCGTCGCCGACGGCCTGCTGATTCGTGGTGGACGAGGTGCCGAAGTTGTCACCCCCGACACCACTGCCGAGGACACCCGCCTCGGCCTCCGTGACGGACGCGATCGATCCGTTGTCCGCGAAGGAGCCGTTGTCCGCCGTCGCGATGCCGCTGAAGAGGGCGGCCGCGAGCGGAAGGGCGGAGACGGCGGCGATGACGCGGGCGGTACGGATGCTTGCCATGTTGTTGTCCCTCCAAGGACTTCTGAGACTTCTGAGACTCGGGACTTCTGAGACTTCAGAACCAAGGACTGCATGGAGAAGTACTGCTGCTTCCAGGGAAGTTGGCCGACCGCCCTGGTCCGTTGCTCGACGTCGCGAGTCCAGAGTTGCCCACCGAATCCCCGGCGAACCACACCGGAAGCCCCTTTTCGCACTCAAGCGTGATGACATGTCGATAAACCCCTTTGCATCACTTCCGTACCGGACCGGGAGGGAAGAGGCGGTTCGAACCCTGGTGCCGCAAGGGCCGAAGCGTTCCAGCACTTTTCGCACACAGGCCTCGGCCCCGGCGCGTCACACCCGCTCCCTCTTTCCTTTTTCGAACGTACGTACGAAACTAGAAGCATGGCCACCACCGACCGGCAGGCCACGACGCTGGCCCTCGCACACGCCCTGTCAGCCGCCGAACGCGGACTGGCCGTCATCCCCTTGTCCCGCACCAAGCTCCCGGCGCTGCGCTCCCCGCACCGCGACGACCCCGCCCCCTCCCTCTGCCACGGCGCGTGCGGCCGTCTCGGGCACGGCGTGTACGACGCCTCCAGCGACCCGGCCCGCATCCGCGAACTCTTCGCCGCGGCGCCCTGGGCGACCGGCTACGGCATCGCCTGCGGCCTGCCCCCGCACCAGCTGATCGGCATCGACCTGGACGTGAAGACCGGCAGGGACTCCTCGGCGGCCCTGCGCGAGCTGGCCCTGCGGCATCTGTTCACCATCCCCCCGACGGTGGTGGTCCTGACCCCGTCCGGCGGGCGTCACCTCTGGCTGAGCGGCCCGCCCGACGTGGTGGTCCCCAACTCGGCGGGACGTCTCGCCCCCGGCATCGACATCCGGGGCGCCGGCGGCTACCTCGTCGGCCCCGGCTCCCGCACCGGCCAGGGGGTGTACGCCGCCGCCCCAGGGACCGCGCACCTGGCGCCCGCCCCCTGCCCGCGCTCCCTGCTGCGGCTGCTGCTCCCGCCGCCCCGTGCCCACCACCCCACGCCCCCGTCGGCCGGCGGGCACGGCCAGGGCCTGGTCCAGTTCGTCCTGGGCGCGCACGAGGGCCAACGCAACACGCGGCTGTTCTGGGCGGCCTGCCGGGCGTACGAGGACGGCATCGGCCCGGCGCTCGTGGATCCCCTGGTCGAAGCGGCTCTCCACACCGGCCTGTCCGAGCGTGAGGCCAGGGCGACGATCGCGTCGGCGGCCCGGATGACCGGACACCGGCCATGAGCAGGACGTCGTCGGCCCGGGCGACGACCGCATCAGCCGCCCCGCTGACGGGACACCGGCCATGAGCAGGGCCTCATCGACCCACGCGACGACCGCATCGGCCGCCCGACTGACGGACACCAGCCACGAGCACCGGGCCACGTCCACCCACGCGACAACCACGTCAGCCACCCGACTGACAGGACACCGGCCATGAGCAGGGCCTCGTCCACCAGCGCCGAAAGACCTCCATGCACCAGTACGCCAGACCGCCGACCATGGCGCTCGCCCGCCTCGTTCTCGCCTCCGGCCGCTCGGTGGACCTCGCCGAACTGCGGTTCTCCTCGACGTACGGCGATCTGCTCTCGGCCTGCGGCGACCCGCTGGAGGGCTATCCCTGCAAGCCGGTCAACGATCTGCGGATCCGCGAGCTGCTGCGCGCCGCCGAGCGGTCCCACCCCGGCACGCCCGTCCACCTCGTCCCGCCCCCGCGCGAGCGCCCCGACCAGTACGCGGGCGGCCTCGGTCCCGTCGAGGTGCTGCCCGCCGTGGCCTGCCTCGGCACCTTCCACTCCGCCGCCCTCGATCCGGCCCGCGACCCGGTCCTGTACCGCTCGCGCCTGGCCGTCGTCTGGTTCCAGTCCGCTCCGCGCCTGCCGTCAGGCTGCGACACGGATCCGGCGTTGCGGGACATCGACTGGCCGGGACTTGCCCGGGACGCACGGGCCCTTGCGTAGGGTCGCCCGATGAGCGTCTCCCGTACGGAACTGCCGCGCTGGCAGTTCGAGTTCACCTGGTCGTTGTTCGAGTACCACCTGGAGCGGCTGGAGCCCGAGGACTTCCTCTGGGAACCCGCGCCCCTCTGCTGGACGATGCGCCGGGCGTCCGACGGCACCTGGACACCGGACTGGGCGGACACCGAGCCCGACCCGGTGCCCGTGCCCACGATCGCCTGGGTGAGCTGGCACATCGGCTGGTGGTGGAGCGTCACCCTGGACCATGTGCAGGGCCGGACGCCCCGCGACCGCACGGACATCGCCTGGCCCGGCGAGGGCGCCCAGACTGTCGAGTGGCTGCGCGACCTGCGCACCCAGTGGCTGGAGGTCCTGGACGGCCTCACCGACACCGACCTGGACGCCCCGGCTTCGTTCCCGTCGCAGGGCGACCCTCAGTACACCGTCGCGCACATGGTGACCTGGGTGAACGCGGAGCTGATGAAGAACGTGACCGAGATCGGCCAGCTGCGTCTGCTGCGGGCGGCGTCGGCTGCTCGGTCCGCTGTGTAGCGGAGGCGGCGAAGCCGCCAGGGGCGTGACATCGTGGTGCCATGAGCATCGACGTCCGCCCGGCCACGGATTTCGAGGACGTCCGTGCCGTGCTCGGGCCGAAGTCGCCCGGGGCGAATGTCTGCTGGTGCCTGAGCTACCGCATCCCCTCGAAGCTCAACAAGGAGCTGCGCGGCCCGGCCCGCGGTGACTATGTCGCGGAGCTGTGCGGTGCGGACCCTCCCCCGGGTGTGCTCGCCTACGACGGTGACGAACCGGTCGGCTGGGCCGCCGTCGCACCGCGCTCGGACACCGCCTTCGCCCGCAACCGCAAGATCCCGCACGTGGACGATCTGCCCGTCTGGTCGCTGTGGTGCGTCCGGGTCCGCCCCGGCCACCGCAAGCAGGGCATCTCGCACGCGCTCATCGCCGGAGCGGTCGACTTCGCCCGTGCCCGGGGCGCACCGGCGATCGAGGCGTACCCCCTCGACAACGGCGACGCCAAGGTCGATCTGACCATGGCCTACGCCGGTCTGCGGAAGAACTTCGAGCGAGCCGGCTTCACCTGTGCGGCACCGACCACATCGGTGCTGGCGGGCCATCCCCGCGTCCTGATGCGCCTCGACCTGCGCTGAGCGGACCGGCATGCGAATGCCCGACCGCTGGCGACGGGGGATGCACCAGCGGTCGGGCTATGGCCAAGGGTAACAAGCGCTTGCGCGGGAGGAGCCGACTGACCGTCAGGAAAGCCGGGTTGTGACTCGTATCACTCAACTTCCGTGTGGTTCCGCCCTGTTGCCGCACCCCGGTCTCATCGGCCGGCGCACGGCGCGTCGTAGGAGAGCCGGGGCAGATACTCGCGCCAGGTGTCCGGCGTCAGAACTCCCCGGGTCATCGAGCAGATACGGCGTACGGCCTCGTCGGTGTCCAGGTTCCAGAGCCGGATGCTGTCGGCGCCGCTCGACACCCCGAGCATGTGGCTGTTCGGGCTGAACGCCAGGAAGTTGCCGGTCTTGGCGTTGGGGCTCATCGACTGGCCGATCGCGGTGGCTTCGGCGGGGTCGGAGACGTTCCACAGCCGGACGGTGCTGTCGTTGCCGCCGCTGGCCAGGGTGCGTCCGCTCCGGCTGAACGTCAGGGACACGACCGCTTCCGTATGCCCCGTGAGGCGTGCCGGCCCGGAGGCCTCGGCGGGGTCCTCGATGTCCCAGAGGCGCACCGAGTTGTCGTCACCGGCACTGGCCAGCGTCCGGCCGTCGGGGCTGTAGGCGAGGACGTTGACGGCTCCCAGATGGCCCCTGAGAGGTGCGCGCAGCAGGGTCGGCCGACCGGGATCGGCCGCGTTCCACAGCCTGATGGTGCCGTCCGCGCTGCCGCTGGCGAGGGTACGGCCGTCCGGGCTGAAGACGACGGCGTTGACGTAGCCCTTGTGACCGGTGAGGGGCTCGCCCAGCCGACGGGGACGGGACGGATCGCGGATGTCCCACAGCTGGATGGTGCGGTCGTCGGAGGCGGTCACCAGGACCTTCCCGTCCGGGCTGAAGGCCAGCGGGTCGGCGAACTTGATGGGCAGGGGGATGGCGGAGCCGTGCGGCACAGGGTGTTCCGGGTCGCGGAGGTTCCACAGCTCCAGCGCCCTGCTGCCCGTCACCACCGCGAGGGTGCGGCCGTCCGGGGAGAACTCCAGGGAGCGGACGCCCCCGTCCGGCCGGAACGGCCGGCCCATCCGCACCGGCCTGCCGGGCGTCCGCACGTCCCACAGCCGCACCCGCCCGTCGAGCGCCGCCGTGGCGAGCACCCGCCCGTCCGGGCGGAACACTCCGGTCCGGCCGATCATGTCCGACCTCGGCAGCGACCACAGGCGGACCTTGTTGTCGCCCGCCCCGGTGGCGAGGGTGCGCCCGTCGGGGCTGAAGCCGAGCGCGTACATCTCGCCGCTGCTGCCCGCCAGGGGCCCGCCGACCTGCGACGGATACTCCGGATCACTGACTTTCCACAGGCTCGCGGTGCTGTCCGCGCTGGCGGCGGCGAGCATGTTCCCGTCGGGGCTGAAGGCCACGGACCACACCGGCCCGGTATGGCCGGTGAGCGGCGTACCGATCGGTGCCGGGCGATGTGAACCGGCCATGTTCCACAGCCGCACGGTGTTGTCCGAGCTGCCGCTGGCGAGCGTACGGCCGTCCGGGCTGAAGGCCACCGAGTGCACGGTGGCGGTGTGGCCGGTCAGCTGCTCCCCGGCCCGCTCCGGACGCCGGGGGTCGGTCACGTCCCACAGCCGGATCGCCCCGTCGTCGCCCCCGGCCGCCAGCGTCCTGCCGTCCGGGCTGAACGCCACCGAGCGCACGGCGGCCTTGTGCCCGGTCAGGGGCTTGCCCAGAGCCCGCGGCCGGCGCGGATCGGCCACGTCCCACAGCCGGACGGTGTGATCGTCGCCGACGGAGGCCAGCGTCTTGCCGTCCGGGCTGAAGGCGACCAGGTAGATCGAGCCGTCATGGCCGGTCAGCGGCTTGCCGAGCCGCTTCGGCCGACGGGGGTCCGTCACGTCCCACAGCCGGATCGTGCCGTCGTCGGACGCGCTGGCGAGGGTGCGGCCGTCCGGGCTGAAGACCGCGCTGCTCACCCAGCTGGTGTGGCCGGTGAGAGGCTCGCCCAGGGGCTTCGGGCGCTTCGGGTCGGCCACGTCCCACAGCCGTACGGTCCGGTCGTAGCTGGCCGTGGCCAGGGTCCGCCCGTCCGGGCTGAACGTCGTGAGGTAGACGGCGCCCGTGTGGCCGACCAGCGGCGTGGCCAGCGGGGCGTTCACGATGGAGATCAGACGGCTGTTCGCGCCCTTGTCGTCCGGCCGCAGCCGGTGCGCCACCAGGTCGAGCTGCGCGGACAGCGACGGATCCGTGTCCTGGACGCGGTCGGCCTGGGCGAGCACCTGCTCGAACACGGCGTCGTCCCGCTGCTTCGAGGCGATGACGGCCGACCCGACGGCCAGCATCGCCAGGACGACCAGCGTCGCCACCGCGCCCCGGCTGATCCAGGTCACCCGCCGGCGCAGCCGGACCGAGGCGGCCAGGAACTCCACCGCGCTCCGCGTCAGGAACCTGTCCCCGGCGGATTTCGCCCAGCCGTGGGCCTGTTCCAGCCGGGAGCCCCGGTAGAGCAGTGACGTGTCGCGGTTCGATTCCTCCCAGGCCCGGCCGTCCTCCTCCAGGCGCTGGCGCAGCAGATTGCCCTGCCGGTCGTCGTCGATCCAGTCGCGCAGCCGCGGCCAAGCGTGCAGCAGCGCCTCATGGGTGATCTCCACCGTCTCCGCGTCGAGGGTCACCAGCCGGGCGCGGACCAGCGCCTCCAGGGACTCCTCGGTCTTGCCGGGGTCGGTCGACTCCGCCGCCAGCTTCCGGCGGGTGCCGCGTCTGCGGGTGGCCTGGGTGTCCTCGCCCAGCCGGACGAGGCGGAGCAGGAGGAGCCGTGCCGCCGTGCGCGCCGCCGGGTCGAGGTCGGACCAGGCCCGCTCCGCGGTCGCCGCGACGGCGCCCTGGATGCCGCCGGCCGCGCGGTAGCCGGCGAGGGTCAGCCGGCCCGCCTTTCTGCGCTGCCAGGTGGCGAGCAGGGCGTGCGAGAGGAGCGGCAGCACGCCCGCGTCGTGCGCCCCGCGCGGGCCGTCGGCGCTGACCTCCCGGACGATCAGCTCCGCCAGGCCCGGTTCCAGTTCGAGGCCGACGGCCTTGGCCGGTCCGGTCACCGCCTCGCGCAGTTCCGCGGTGGTGAGCGGCCCGAGCACCATGTGCCGGTGCTGGAGCGCGTCGGCCAGTTCGGGATATCTCAGGCACCGCTCGTAGAAGTCGGCGCGTACGCCCAGGACCACGACCGCCGGGGGCGGTTCGTCCGGTCCGGTGGGTGAGCACGCGGCGTGCAGGACCTCGATGAAGGCACGCCGGTCCGCCTCGTCGGGGCAGAGGGTGAACGTCTCCTCGAACTGGTCCACGATGAAGACGGGACGCGCACCGGTGGGCGCCTCGCGCCGCGCCCAGGCGGCGACGGCGGCACGGACGGCGTCCGCGGCGGGGGGAACGCCGGGCTGCGCCACTTCCTCCTGCTCCATGGCCGAGCCGCCGGGCTCCTCCACCCTCGGTTCCGGTTCCATGGCGGACGGGATGTCGGGCTCTCCCGCCTCGGGCAGGAGAACGGGCCCCAGTTCGGGTATGCACCGGGCCAGCTCCGCCAGCGGGTCGCCGCCCGGGACGAGTTGTACGACCGTCCGTGCCCGGCCCTGCTCCGCGCCGTCGTCGCCGCCCAGCGCGCCGTCCCGCAGGGCGGGCACCAGACCGGCGTTCAGCAGCGAGGACTTGCCCGCCCCCGACGCGCCCACCAGCATGACCAGGCCGCCCGCCTCCGCCACGGCCCCGAGCTGCGCCACGATCGCGTCCGTGCTCCGCTCCCGGCCGAAGAACCAACGGGCGTCCTCCCGGCGGTAGGAGGCCAGCCCGCGGTACGGGCACACCACGCCGGGCGCGGGCGGGTTCTGCTCCTCTGCGGGAGATGCCTCGGGTCGTTCGCCGACCGGGTCGGCCACCGCCCGTTCCCACAGCCGCTGCCACTGGCCGAGGTCGTACAGGCCCGGGGACACCGGAGTGGGCCTCGAGCGCCGCGCCTCGGGTATCAGCACGAGCAGCACGGCCGCGAGGGCGGCGAACTGGGCGGGTACGTTCCGGGCCCGCCGCCAGTCGCTGATGCGCTGGGCGGACACCCGCACGGGGCGCCCGCGTTCGTCGACCCGCTGGAGCCGGACGACCGCCTCGGACACACGCTTGAGGGGAGGGTTCCCGGCTTCCCTGTACAGCAGTGCGAGGCGTTCCGCGAAGGCGGTGCGTGCCCCCGAGTCGGAACTCAAGGTCTCCACTCCTTACTTGTCACGCCTGGACGTCCGGACCGGAAAACTCACTCTATACGGCTGACCTGCGGTAATACCGCCCGTCCGGCACCGGATTCTCCTCGTGGGCAACCGGAAATGGCAGGATCCGGGAGCAGCAACGGACCATTCCGGTCAGCTTCCTTCCGCTTCCGTCCGCTGCCATCCGCGCCGGACGGCGGTAGCTCCACCGTTCGACACCGGTCCCCACGAGGGGAGGGACCGGTGTCGGACGACGTGGTCCGCCTCCGATGATCCTCCCCGCCGTGACGCGCCTTGCAACCCTGGATAACTGACGGTACGTCAGCTATGGTCGGCGCCTGCCGTACCTGCCCGTACCGCTTCCGGAGCGACGTACCAGCGACGTACAGGGGTGAGCGCGATGGAGACACGTCCCGAGAGCCCGGCACCGCAGGGCGATCCACGCTGGGTGGCGATGCTCTACCGGCCGGCCACCAAGTCCTGGCGGTCCGCAGCGGAGTCGCCCCACCGCTCGCCCGTGCTGTACGCGCTCGGCGAGATGACCCAGACCCTGCGCGCGCGGGGCGACGAGGTGACCGTCGCGCTCTGGGGACCGAAGGACGGCGCCTGGCACCTGTTCGACACCCCGCTGAAGCAAGCGGCCGCACCCCGGCCCGGCTCGGCGGAGCCCTCCGCCAAACCCACCACGCACGCGGAACGGATGACCGGCCGCCGCCACCAGGTCCTCATGGCCGGGCTGAGCAAGGCGGGCCTCTACGACCTCACCCCCGAGGACGACACGACCGTCCAGGCCCTCGTCGAACAACTCGACGAGCCCGCCGTCCGCCGCGTCGCCCACTGGCTCGCCGCGGCCGGCACGCGCTAGCCGGGCCGGTTCGGTTCAGCCGGCGGTGCGTTGGGCAGAGGAAGGGTCATGAAGGTCTCTGTCGACCGCGACCTCTGTTACGGCTCCGCCGAGTGCGCCCACCGGGCCCCGGCGGTCTTCGAGTTCGTCGACGGGTTCGGCGTCGTCCGCCCGGGCCGGGACCGTACGGACGACCCGGGGGTCCTGGAAGCGGCGGAGAGGTGCCCCAGCCAGGCCATCACGATCACCGACGCGCCTTCGTCGCCGGACCGGCCGTAGCGAGGACCGATGCCGTCGCTGTCGCCGAGCCTGCTGGCGGTGTTCGCCCACCCCGATGACGAGTCCCTGGTGGCGGGCGGCGTCCTCGCCCGGCACGCGGCCGCGGGCGCTCGGACGGCGGTCGTCACCGCGACCTGGGCGGCGGACACCCCACGCGCCACGGAACTGGCCGAGGCGTGCCACATCCTCGGCGCCGGCAAGCCGCGCATGCTCGGTCACGCCGACTCCCGCGTGCCCCACTCGGCACCCGGCAGACCCCGCTGGTGCGACGCCCCGCTCGACGAGACGGTGGGGGAACTGGTCGCACAGATCCGCGACTTCCGCCCGGAGATCGTCGTCACCCACGACGGCTACGGCGGTCTGACCGGGCACGAGGACCATGTGCACACCCACCGCGTGACGCTGCTCGCGGTCCACGCCGCCGGGCTCGAACGCCTCTACCCGGACGCGGGCGAGCCCTGGCAGCCGAGCGCCCTGTACCTGGCCACGCACCCGCACTCCGCCCTCCGGGCGTGGGGCGGGCACTGGGCCCCCACGGGCAAGGCGATGCGCACCGTCCCCGACGACCGGATCACCGCCACCGTCGACGTCACCCCCTGGCTGGAGCAGAAGACCGCCGCCGTCCTGGCCCACCGCACGGAGGTGGCACGGGGAGCCGCCCCGGGCCTGATCGCCGCCCTCCCGGCACCCGAGCGGGAGCGGCTGCTCGGCACCGAGTGGTACATCCGCCACGACCCCGTGAGCACGGCACCGCCGCAGTCGGACCTTCTGCCCTAGGCCAGGGCCCGCGCGCCGGTCAGCGACCCGCCGGAGAGCTCCACCGCAGCCCCGACAGCGCCCGGGCCCGGGCCTCCACGACGGCCATCCGGGCATCCCGTTCGGCCCGGTCCACATGGGCCGCCTGCCCGGTCACCTGGCCCTCCCACTTCCGGTACAGCAGCCCCACCTCCCCCGAGAACCACCCGCGGCTCACGGCGTTCAGCGCGAGCAGCAACCCCGTGTCCTCGGAAGCGGGCAGGGCCATCCACCCGCCCAGGGCCAGTAGCAACTCCCGCCGCACGCACAGCGAGGCGGGATGGACCTGAGCGAGGAAGCCGTTCGCCTTCCAGTGGTCGAGCACGGCCCCGCGCTCGATCGGCCCCTGGTCGGGATCGCCCGGAAACCCCGCCGTCGACCCGTCGGGCAGCAGATCCAGCACCCGCGAGGTCGCCCACCCCAGGGTGCGGTCGCCCTCCAGCACCGCGAGATCCCGCGCGAGCGCGCCCGGCGGCAACTGGTCGTCGGCGTCCAGGACCTTCACATACGCGCCCTCGGCATGCGCCAGCGCGATGGTGCGAGCCACCCCGGGCCCACCGGCCCGGCCCTGCCGGAACGTCACCCGCGCGTCATCGGGCACATAAGGCGCTACGTCCTGGCCCTCCCCGTCCTCCTGGATCACCCAGTGCCACTCCCAGCCCTCCGGCAGCCGCTGCTCACACAGAGATCTGTGCGCCTCCCCCAGAAACGGGGCCGACGGACCGTGCACAGCGGTGACGACGACGATGCGCCGGCTCACGCGCCCCCTCTCACAACGAACAGGCGAGAGGGGCCACCGAGCACACTCGCGCTCGACAGCCCCTCTCACCCGCAACATCTATGACCTGCGCGGAGGCGGTGGGATTTGAACCCACAGTGACATCGCTGCCACGACGGTTCTTAAGACCTCTCCGCCTCACGGCCAGCATGCTACGCCGCCGCAGATCAGACGGGTATGGGCACCCCGGCCGAGCCGTCGTCATCGTCGTCGCGCCCGCTACGTGCCCCAGGCGGCAGGATTGTGCCCCCTCAACCAGCAGTCACAACGGGAACGATCACCGGCAAGGACCATTGCTGGCTCCAAGCGACGATCAGAGCTGCGGCCGCGAATTGGCCACGACACACGCCCCTGACCGTGTTGCTGGCCAGGGGCGTCACAAGTGCAGCGCGTCTCAGAGCGGCTTACGGACTTCGGGAGAGCTGATCCCTTCTTGCCCTCCGAGCGCCGCCGCCCTCCGCGCTCCTGCCTCGGGCGTCGACGGCGGACGGTATGGGGGCTGGGGCGAGCGGTGGGTTGAAGCAGGCGTCGGCATGGCTCGTAAAGTGGCCTGATGTTCGATCAGCTGGAGATCAGGGTGCTGCCGCGGGGACCGAGGTGGGGTGCTCAACTGCGGTTCTGGATCAACGGCAAGGACGTGGTCGAGGAGGCAGTTGACAGGGGTGGCCGCGGACCGTTCGCGGATGAACTGTTGCCTGCCGACCAGCCCAGCCTTCTGCGGGCCACCAGCGAGGCGCGCCGCTTGGAACTGGGAGAACCCGAGTGCACTGGCGGCTGCTGCGGTTTCCTGTCCGTGGTCGTGCGGCGATTCGGGGAGATCGTGCAGTGGTCGGACTGGCAAGTTCCCTTCGCCCCGACACCGCCGCCATTGGAGTTTCAGTTCCAGGCGAGCCGGTATGACGCCGAAGTGGCTCGCGTTGAGACAGACCGGTCGTGGCAGGCACACACGTAGGTCAACATGGCGCGACCCGTCAGCGGACAGCCGATCTGTCAAGGGGACGCCGGGTTGGCTGACATCATCGGCTTACACCAACAGGCGCGGACAGCGCCGACCGGCGTCGTATGGCAAAGCTTTGACCTCGCACGGGCGCCGTCCACACTGTGGGGCGGCGCCCGTCGCCTTGACTCGATCATTGCAACTCCACGCACCGCGTTGGAATTGATCCGCAGTCATGGGCGACCCATCCGCGGAACCTGAGGCCGACGGCGTCAGTTGCGGGGTCGGCGCGGTCGCCGACAGGTGACCCTCGTCACAACTCCCCGTCGCTGCAAGCAAATCAGTGTCCGAATAGCCGAGATCGAATTTGCGAATGGCCGATCTGAGCCCACAATGAGCCCCGTCAGACCACGAAAAACCCGCCCTCGCCGGACAGGTTCCTAGGCGTGCACGGCAGGGCGGGTCTCCGAACCTCCAGGAGGCTCAAGATGAGTGTGTCGCCTACCCCTCAGGGGATGTCAATTCCGATCAACCCCGAGCGGCTCATCACGGTCATCGTTTTGATCGTGCTCGTCACTGCACCGCTCGCCGAGATCGTTAGCGCGTACGCAGACGCAGCGGCATTGGTGACCTTGCTTCTTGGAGGGTGCGGTACAGCAGTGACGTACGGCAACCGCAACAGCTGATCCCGGCTCCCGTGTCCCAGCCGTGCCCGATCGAGCGGGGAATCACGGGGGCCACCGGGTAGGCACCGAGACCGAACATGCGAACGGCCCCTGACCATATCGCCAGGTCAGGGGCCGTTCTCACTGCTCACCACGCGGAGGCGGTGGGATTTGAACCCACGGTGACATCGCTGCCACGACGGTTTTCAAGACCGTTCCCTTCGGCCGCTCGGGCACGCCTCCCCGCGCCGGCCGGTGATCGGCGGCGCGGGGACAAGGGTAACGGGTCGGTGCGCGCGGGTGGGGATCAGTTGTCGCCGGTGCGCGAACCCAGGGTGACGTCGACGGTCTGCTGCTTGCCGCCGCGCTCGTAGGTGATGGTGACCTTGTCGCCGGGCTTGTGGGTCCAGATCTCGCCGATCAGGGTGGGGCCGGAGTCGATCACCCGGTCGTCGAGCTTGGTGATGACGTCGCCGGGCTTGAGGCCCGCCTTGGCGGCCGGGCCGCCGGGCTCGACCGGTGCGGCGCCGCCCGCGCCCTGGTCGGTGATCTGCGCGCCGTCCGAGCTGTCGTCCAGGGAGACGGAGGCGCCGATCTTCGCGTACACCGGCTTGCCGGTCTTGATCAGTTCCTGGGCGACGTACTCGGCCTGGTTGATCGGGATGGCGAAGCCCAGGCCGATCGAGCCGGACTGGCCGGTGCCGAAGCCGCCGTTGCCGGTGGACTGGATCGCGGAGTTGATGCCGATGACGTTGCCCTGCGCGTCCAGCAGCGGACCGCCGGAGTTGCCCGGGTTGATCGAGGCGTCGGTCTGCAGGGCGCTCATGTACGACGCCTGGCTGCCGCTGCCGTCGCTGGAGGCCACCGGGCGGTTCTTGGCGCTGATGATGCCCGTCGTCACCGTGTCGGACAGCCCGAAGGGGGCGCCGATCGCGATGGTCGCGTCGCCGACGGCCACCTTTTCCGAGTCGCCGAGGGTGAGGGGCTTCAGGTCGGAGGGGGCGTTCTTGAGCTTCACGACCGCCACGTCGTAGCCCTGCGCGTGGCCGACCACCTCGGCGTCGTACTTCTTGCCGCTCGGGAAGGTCGCGGTGAGCTTGCCGCCGTCGACCGCGCCCGCCACCACGTGGTTGTTGGTGACGATGTGGCCCTGCTTGTCGAAGACGAAGCCCGTGCCGGTGCCGCCCTCGCCGCTGTTGCTCTCGGCCTCGATCGTGACGGTGCTCGGCAGCGCCTTGGCGGCCACGCCCGCGACCGTGCCCGGGTCGCGCTTGAGGTCGCCGCCACTGGTGGAGGCGGAGACCGTCGTGGAGCCGGAGTTCTCGTCGTTGTTCTTCGCCAGGGTGTAGCCGAGGCCGCCGCCCAGACCGCCCGCGACCAGCGCGGCCGCCAGGATCGCGACGACCAGGCCGCTGCGGCCGCGGCCGGGCTTCGGCGCCGGCTGCTGGTAGGAGGAACCCCAGCCGCCCGCTCCGTAACCGGAACCGCCGTCGCCGTACGACGATCCGGCACCGCCGTCGCCGTACGACGGGGTGGCCGGGGGCGGGGGCGGCGGCCAGGAGGGGTCGGGGGCGGAGGAGGAACCGCCGGGATGACCGGCACCACCGGAAGCGCCCTCTCCCGGGGCGGCCTGCTCCTGGGCGTCCTGTCCGTACGGCCCCTGGGGCGCCGGAGCAGCGGGAGCATCCACCGGCACGGGGGGTGCGGACGGGGCGGGGGGTACCGCGGTGCCCTCGTTCTCGGTGCTCACAGCTTCTCTCCTCGATCCACGGCTGCTTTTCCTGGGTCGCACTCGGTCACGCTTTTTCACGCTGGCGACGGTCCGGCGCGATACAGCTGTGCTTGTCCCTTTGTATGCCGTCAGCTTTTCCCACGGGACGTCAGAGCACCATAAGCGGTGGCTGTGGGTCCGCGGCCATTCTTTATATAGGTCATTACTGCTGAAAAGTATGCAATTCCAGCACCTCCGTACGGGCCTGCGCATCCGTCGGGTCCGTACGACCGGACGCGTACCCGGACTCGGTGGCACCATGACGCGGTGACCCACGCACGGCAGCATGTGATTCAAGTCGTCGCCCACCGCGGTGCCTCCGAGGACGCCCCGGAGCACACCCTGGCCGCGTACACCAAGGCGATCGAGGACGGCGCGGACGCCCTCGAGTGCGATGTGCGCCTCACCGCCGACGGCCACCTCGTGTGCGTGCACGACCGCCGGATCAACCGTACGTCCAACGGCCGGGGCGCGGTCTCCGCACTGGAGCTCGCCGACCTCGCCGCCCTGGACTTCGGCTCCTGGAAGACGCGCGAGGCCTGGAAGGGGCGCGACGAGGAGCCCGACTGGGAGCACCCCCCGGAGGACCGTGAGGCGACCTCCGTACTCACCCTGGAGCGGCTGCTCGGACTGGTCGCAGACGCCGGGCGCCGGGTGGAACTGGCCATCGAGACCAAGCACCCCACGCGCTGGGCGGGGCAGGTCGAGGAGCGGCTGCTGGCCCTGCTGAAGCGGTTCGGCCTCGACGCCCCGGCCGCCGCCGAGGAGTCCCAGGTACGGGTGATGAGCTTCTCGGCCCGCTCGCTGCACCGGGTGCGGGCCGCCTCCCCGACCCTGCCGACGGTCTATCTGACGCAGTTCGTCTCGCCCCGGCTGCGCGACGGGCGGCTGCCCCTGGGCGTGGGAATCGCGGGCCCCTCGATCCGGATCGTGCGCAACCACCCCGTCTATGTGGAGCGCCTGAAGCGGGCCGGCCACCAGGTGCACGTGTGGACCGTGAACGAGCCGGAGGACGTCGATCTCTGCATCGACCTCGGTATCGACGCCATCATCACCAATCGTCCGCGTGCCGTGCTGGACCGCCTCGGCCGCTGAGTCCTAGCGCACAAGTCCCATCAGACCCACGCACACCTCTTGACCCCACGCCTTGACGGGCGGGATCCTCCCGTCTCGGCCACACCGACGAAATCAAGCCATGCGATTACAGGGAGTGCTCCGGCGCGTTCGGTCCGTATTCGATCGTGGTGAATGCGTCATAGGACGTTGATTGGCCGGTTTCCGGTTCAGGCCAATGGGGCATCCACACCGTGGCGTGGGGCGAAGGAGGTCTCGGGGGTGGCGTTGGTGGTGGCACAGGAGGTGCCCACGTCGTCGAGCATGGCCGTACCCCATGGCCCTGCGGGCGTGGGGAAAGCAAGGCACCACATGCGTGCACAGTTGCGCAGCGGTGGCGTAGCGGATTCGGTCATCGACGACGCCGTACTGATCCTTTCCGAACTTTTGAGCAACGCCTGCAAACACGGCAGGCCGCTCGGCGACGCCCTGTCCGGTGACGGGGACGTCCGTGCCGCGTGGCGTGTGGACACGGCCGGCCGGCTCATCGTCGAGGTCACGGACGGCGGCGGCCCGACCCGCCCCGCCCCGGCGACCCCGTCGGTCACGGCGCACGGCGGCCGCGGGCTGAACATCATCACCGCGCTGGCCGACGACTGGGGCGTCCGCGACGACATCCGCGGCGAGGTCACCGTGTGGGTCATCGTCCACGACGACGTGTACGACCCGGACGCCGGCCACCGCCGCGACGACTTCGTGAC
Organism: Streptomyces sp. NPDC055506; assembly: GCF_053643595.1. Lineage (NCBI taxonomy): Bacteria > Bacillati > Actinomycetota > Actinomycetes > Kitasatosporales > Streptomycetaceae > Streptomyces > Streptomyces sp. NPDC055506. The sequence continues at coordinate 30,059 of NZ_JBSHKH010000012.1, forward strand.
GCGTGTCGCGGCCCCCGCGGTGTCCCGGATACCCGGGCTCGACTTCGCGGACGCCTTCGAGGACATGGACTGAGCGCCCGTACGCCGCGCTGGACCGAGTGTTGTCCACAGGATCCCGTCGCCCGAGGCCTGAACGGCTAGGCTCGCGAACGTACGAGACGAGCCGTAACCGGGAGACCCATCGATGGCCAAGAAGCGACCCCAGACGAAGGCCAAGCGCCCGCAGATCACGGATGGCGAGGTCCCGGTCGTAGGCGCCCGCGAGCCCTGCCCCTGCGGCAGCGGCCGCCGCTACAAGGCCTGTCACGGCCGGGCCGCCTCCCACGCCGCGACCGAGCTGGTGCACCGCCCCTTCGAGGGTCTGCCCGGCGAGTGCGACTGGGTGGCCCTGCGCGAGCTGGTCCCGGCGGCCACGGTCGAGCTGCCCCTCAAGGACGGCCTGCCCGAGGGCGTCCCCGCGGTCACGCTGGCCACGGTCCTGCCGATGGCCTGGCCCGCCCTGCGCCGCGACGACGGCTCGGTCCTGCTCGGCCTGCAGAACGACACCTCGTCCGGCGACATCAGCCGCGACCTCGCCGACACCCTCCAGCGCGCCCTCGAGGCCCAGCCCGGTACGCCCGTGCAGGGCCGCCGCGCCCCGGCCGGCGGTCCGCGGCTGCAGGATCTGCTCGACCCGGAGGGCACCTTCGAGCCAGAAGTGCACAGCGGCTTCGAGTTCTGGGTCCCGGACACGGAGAACGCCACGCCGGAGGTGACCGCCTCCCTGGAGCGGGCCAACGCCGCGGCCATCCCGACCGTCAAGCTCCAGAGCGTGGACGCCGCCTACTGGTGCGAGACGCCGGAGAAGAACCATTTGCGGTGGGTCATGCCCCACGCCGAGGAGCAGCTTCTGGACGCTCTCGCGCGGCTGCACGCCGCGGGCCGTTCCAGCCTCGGCGAGGGCACCCGACTGGTGGGCTCCTTCCGCGCTCACGGGCTCACGGTGCCGGTGTGGGACCTGCCGAGCGGGGTCACGGCCGAGGACGTGGAGAAGCCGGCGGCGGAGTTCGCCGAGCGCCTCGCCGCCGCCCTGGCCACGGAGGAGCCGCTCACCCCGGACGAGCGCCGCGCCCGCGGCGGCCTCACCAACCGGCAGGTCACGCTCAGCTGACGTGCTCCACCAGGTTCGGTCACTCCCTTCACAACTCCCGCTGGAGACAAGCCAGTCGGTGACTGGAAAGGGAGAGATCGAATTTGCGAACCGCCGATCTCTTGTTACCGTTCCTGTAGCCCGGTTGCTGGTGCATCCCCCGTCGCCAGCAACCGGGTCTTTTCGTCTCCGCAACCGTTCACTGAACGCAGCCGCTCGTCAACTGCCCGTCCACGCCGGTGAGTTGCTCCCCGAGCGCAGCAGCAGCGGACCCTCCCCCGCCCGCCGGGCGAACTCCGCGACCGCCGTGTACGCCGCCAGATCCCCCCGTACCGGCTCCCGGGGCGTCTCGCACGTCCGCGGCTCGTCATCGGCACTCACCGCACACGTCATCCGCACGGTCCGGGCGCCGGGCTCCATCAGGGTCAGTACGGCGTCCAGCGCCTCGCCGGTCGCGTTGCGGTAGTAGGTCCGCGCCCAGGTCCGCGCACCCTGCGTCACGACACAGGTCTGCGCCTCGATGCCGTCGGGGGAGGAGACTTCGGGACCGCAGCGCACGGCGGTCGCCAGGCCCTGGCCGAGTGTGGGCAAGGTGGGAGCGGCGGAGGGAGCTGTTCCGGACGCCCCGAGCGCCTTGTCGTCGGCGCCTGATGAGGAAGGACCGTCCGGGGCGGGACGGACCTCGTCCTGTACAGGACGGGAGGCGGGGCCACCGTGTACGGATCCCGCGGACGCCACCGCAAGCGGCAGCGCGACCGCGCACACCGCCACGACGCCCGCGAGGGCGAGCAGTCTGGCCTTTCGGGGGTCCCGGGAGCGGCCCCGGGCATGACGCGGCATGACCCCGGAACTTAACGCCCCGAGGCCGACGCCGGGCCCGGCGCGCCCGACGGTCCTAGAACTCGGGCGCGCTCACACCCGTACGAGTGAGGGCTTCGACCACGGCGTCCACCACGGCCTCGACATCGGGCACCCACGGGGAGGCCGAGCCGGGCAGCGGCGCGCGCTCCCAGCGGATCTCGCCCCGACCGGTCTCGGACGGCGGCAGGGCCAGGTACCCGCCCTCGCTGTGGAACCGGAGGGAGCCGGGCACGAAGTCCTTGGCGTAGAGCAGTTCGCCGAGCTGCTCCATGGAGTACGGCTTCACGAGGATCGCCCAGCGGGCGGGGGAGGCGACGACCGGGCCGAGCCGCATGCCCATCCGGTCGAGCGCCTTGAGGGCGCGGGCGGCCGGGAGGGCCGGCAGGGAGACCGCGCAGGGGGCCTGGCCGCCGGTGGCCAGGACGATCGGCGCCGTCGGCCGGTTGCCCCACCACCAGCGCACCATGCGTGCGTCGGTGGTGGCCGCGAGGAGGCCGGGGTCGAAGGGGTGCGCGCCGGGCACCGTGCATTCGGGGTCGGGGCAGCCGCAGCGGCCCAGCCCCTGCGGGTCCGCCGCCACGCCCGGGAGTACGGGCCACTGCCATTCCGTCGCGTAGGTCAGGGCCGCGCCGATCAGCTCAGGCGTCCCGTCACCGCGCTTGGACAGGAGCCTGCGTCGCCTTCCGAGGATCTCGCGCATGAGCGCTCGTTCCTTTCCGTTGCACGCCTGGCAACACCGTGGTCCACATCACAACATGTGTCGATCACTTCACTGTGCGTACCTGTTGGCGCATCACACCCCTGCCGTGAGCAGGGGGAACCCCTATGGGTCGAGCTTTGACTGCCTCCGCGGCCGTCCCGCCCATACTGCGTGTATCAAAAGCACGGGCGTGGCGTAGGGGTGGCGAAGTATGGCGTTTGCCGTCGCGCGTATTTCTCTCCGCCTCCGCCACGGGAGGATGGGGCACGGTCGTCGGTGGATAGGACGCCCGGGTCCGTCGCCAGGTTCCGGGTGATTCCCAACCACCCCTGGCCTTCACCGAGTACGTACCCATCACGACCGTCGTGACGCTCCGTCGAGCAAGCCCAGTCGACCGCAATAAGCCGTCCCCTGCGGCAGTTTTAGGCCAACTTTACATTTCTGTAAGAGGAAGGGGAGTTACTCCCTCCAACCTCACGGACACCAGGAATCCCGGCAGGACAATGCTGGACATCTCCTCACGAGTGCGTGTACATGTGGAGACACTGCTGGCGGCGCAGAATGACATGGGGGTTTGCGATGCTTTTGAGCAGTACGCGCCGGTCGGAAGGCCGGAGACCATGAACGCCCCGCACCCTCCGAAAGTGGCCGGAATCGATTCAACGGTTCCGGCACCCGCACACACTGTCGCGCCCGGCGCGCCGGGTACCTCCCCGGCTGTGCCCGCAAACTCCCCCGCCCCACCCGGCGCGGTGCTGCAGGACCGTCTCGCCGGCTGGGTCTCCGACCTCACCACCCTGCACGAGCTGACCGAACGCCTGGCCCGTACGGCCGCGCTCGACGAGGCGCTCCAGGAAGTGCTGCGGGCCGGCGCCGCCCTCGTGGGCGCCCGGCGCGGCCTCGTCGTACTGGAACCCGGCGATGGCCTCGGCCCGGACACCACCATCGGGCTCGGTCTGGCGCGCGCCGATCTCGGCCACATCGAGACCGTGCCGCGCAGCGCCCTGTCCTACGGCCGGATCCTCGACGGGCTGCCGGGCGGCGAGGACGGGATCGCCGAGCCCGACCTGTTCGCCGCGGAGGGGCTCGATCCCCGCCACCGCGAGGTCGCGGCCCGGCTCGGCTACGCCGCCAGCTACGCCCTGCCCCTGTCCACCGGGACCGCGGGCCGCCTCGGGGCCGCCGTCTGGCTCTACGACGAACCCGCCGAGCCGGGCGAGCGGCAGCGCCACCTCGTCGGCCTGTACGCCCGGTACGCCGCCGAGCACCTCGCCCGGCTCCTCGAGCTGGAGCGCACACGCGCGGCCATGGCGACGATGTCGGACGAGCTGCTGCCGTCGCGGCTGCCCCGGGTGTCCGGCGTCCAGCTCGCCGCCCGGCACCGCACCGGCCCGCGCGGCGGCGGCGACTGGTACGACGCGCTGCCGCTGCCCGACGCCGCCCTCGGTCTCGCCGTCGGCTCCGTCACCGGGTCGGGGCCCAGCGCGGTCGCCGCGATGGGCCGGTTGCGGGCCTCCCTGCGCGCGTACGCCGTGATGGAGGGGGAGGACCCGGTCGCGGTCCTGTCCGACCTGGAGCTGCTGCTGCGGCTGACCGAGCCGGCCCGCTCGGCCACCGCGCTGTTCGGCTACTGCGAACCGGCCGCCCGCAAGATCACGCTGGCCGGCGCCGGGCACAGCCCGCCACTGCTGATCGGACAGCGCCGCACGGAGTTCGTGGAGACGTCGGTCTCCGCCCCGCTGGGCATGCTCGCCTGCTGGGAGGCGCCGAGCGTGGAGATCCTCGCCGAACCCGGAGAGACGGTTCTGCTGTACACCGACGGGCTGCTGCACCGCACCGGCGAGGCCACCGACCGCGCCTTCGCCCGGCTGCACGCGGCGGCCGCCGGAGTGCCGCGGGCGCTGCGGCACGACCCGGGCGCGCTCGCCGACCACGTCCTGCGGAGCCTGCTGCCGGACGGGCTGGACGCGGCGGACGGTGCGGAGGATGTCGTCCTGCTGGCGGTGCGGTTCGAGTAACGCTCCTCGTCATCGCCCTGAGACGTCTTCCGCGCCGCCGTACAGTGGAGGACGGTCCAGTGCCGTACCCGAGGAGGATGACCGTGGCGGAGGAGCTCACACCGGAGACCCCGGAAGAGAGCGAAGAGCCGATCAAGCAGCGGAAGAACGGACTGTACCCCGGCGTGTCCGACGAGCTTGCCGAGAACATGAAGAGCGGCTGGGCCGACACCGAGCTGCGTGACCTCGAGCCCGTCCCCCAGGCCGCCGAGACCGCCGCCCGCCGGGCCGCGCTGTCCGCGCGCTTCCCCGGCGAGCGTCTGGTGATCCCCGCGGGCAACCTGAAGACCCGCTCGAACGACACCGAGTACGCCTTCCGCGCCTCCGTGGAGTACGCCTACCTCACCGGCAACCAGACGGAGGACGGAGTCCTGGTCCTGGAGCCCAAGGGCGAGGGCCACGAGGCGACGATCTACCTGCTGCCGCGTTCCGACCGGGAGAACGGCGAGTTCTGGCTGGACGGCCAGGGCGAGCTGTGGGTCGGCCGCCGCCACTCCCTCACCGAGGCGGAGCAGCTGTACGGCATCCCCGCCTCCGATGTGCGCGAGCTTGCCGGGGCGCTGGGCGAGGCCACCGGTCCGGTGCGGGCCGTACGCGGGTACGACGCCGGCATCGAGGCCGCGCTCACCGACAAGGTCACCGCCGAGCGCGACGAGGAGCTGCGGGTCTTCCTCTCCGAGGCACGGCTGGTCAAGGACGACTTCGAGGTCGGCGAACTGCAGAAGGCGGTCGACTCGACCGTGCGCGGCTTCGAGGACGTGGTGAAGGTCCTCGACAAGGCCGAGGCGACCTCCGAGCGCTACATCGAGGGCACGTTCTTCCTCCGCGCGCGCGTGGAGGGCAACGACGTCGGCTACGGCACGATCGCCGCGGCCGGGCCGCACGCCTGCACGCTGCACTGGGTGCGCAACGACGGGCCCGTGCGCTCGGGCGATCTGCTGCTGCTCGACGCGGGTGTGGAGACGCACACCTACTACACGGCGGATGTCACGCGCACGCTGCCGGTCAACGGACGGTTCAGCGAGCTCCAGAAGAAGATCTACGACGCGGTGTACGAGGCTCAGGAGGCCGGGATCGCGGCCGTGCAGCCGGGCGCTAAGTACCGGGACTTCCACGATGCCGCGCAGCGGGTGCTGGCGGAGAAGCTGGTCGAGTGGGGGCTCGTCGAGGGGCCGGTGGAGCGGGTGCTGGAGCTGGGGCTCCAGCGGCGTTGGACCTTGCACGGCACGGGTCACATGCTCGGCATGGACGTCCACGACTGCGCTGCCGCGCGGACCGAGACGTACGTCGACGGTGTGCTGGAGCCGGGGATGTGCCTGACCGTCGAGCCCGGGTTGTACTTCCAGGCCGACGATCTGACCGTACCCGAGGAGTACCGGGGTATCGGGGTGCGGATCGAGGACGACATCCTCGTGACGGAGGACGGCAACCGGAACCTGAGTGCGGCGCTGCCCCGGCGGTCGGACGAGGTGGAGGCTTGGATGGCCTCCCTGAAGACCGCCTAGAGCAGACGGTCCAGGAACAGTGCGCCCGCCAGCAGGGGCGCACTGCCGCTCGGGCTCCAGGCACGGCCGGTGAGGTCGGTGTCCAGGGCCCGCAGCGCCTCGGTGCCCGGCTCCGTCGCCGTACCTCCCGCCTCCAGGACACCACGCGCCCCCGCCTGGACATGGCGCAGGCCCATCGGGCCCGCCGTGTGGAGGAGTTCGGTGTCCTGGAGTGTGGACATCACCGTGAGCAGGGCGTCAAGGCGGGCCTGAGGCTCGGTCGCTCCCTGGGCGCGGGACGTGGCGAGGGTGGTCAGGGCGCGGCGGACGTGCGGGAAGCCGGCCCTGGCTTCGCCCCTCGCGCCGGCCGCGCCGTACTTGGCCGACACCGTGGAGCCGCGTGAGGGGCGGCGTGGAGCGCGGCGGTCCGGGTGGGCGGCGAGCTGCTTGGCCAGGGCCGTTGTGTCGGCCGGTCGTGCCCCCGGTCGCAGCGCCGCCGCCGCGACCAGCAGGCCGAGCGTCCACAGGGCGCCCCGGTGGCCGCCGCCCGTCAGACCCACCGTGTGTTCGGTGGAGCGGCCGATCGCGCCCAGGTCCGCGCGGAGCCGGGCGCTGGGCTCGCCCGTGCGGCGGGCCGTCGCGGCCATCGCCGTGAGGCCCGGCAGCAGCGCCCTGGCCGACCAGCGCAGGGCGCTGTGGTCCCGGCGCGTGGCCCGGGCCGTCAGATCACGTGGGTCGGGCAGGCCCGGCTTCGGGGCCAGGGCCAGCTGGCCGACCAGCGCCTCCACGGCGGCCTGCGCGAGCGACTCGTCCTCACGGCTGTTCATCGCCGTACCTCAGGAAGAGGACGAGGAAGAAGGGGACGACGAAGGAGCGGGGGCGCCGCTCGGGGGTGTGCCGCCTCCGCCGCCGCTGCCCGCGCCGGTGTTCTCGGCGTCCGGGTCGATGCCCAGGGTGAGGAAGCCCTTGTAGCCCTTGGACGGGTCCTTGTTGTGCACGGCTTCGAGCGTGAGCAGGCCGCTGGACGCGCCGCCGCCGTCGTAGACCATGTCGTCGGCGAGCTTGGTGTAGCTGCCGGTGTGCTTGCTGTACGGCTCCAAGGCGAAGATCGACTCGGCGATCTCGTCGTCGAAGAACAGCTGGCCGGTGAAGTTGACCTTGCCGCCCTCGTAGGTGCCGTCCTCCTTCGCGCCGCCGGTGTGGACCTTCAGGTGGATGTGGCAGGTGCGCGGGGTGTACCAGCCCGGCACGATCGTCTCGAACTTGACGACCCCGTTGGCGTTGGCGACCTGGTAGCCGCGCAGATAGGTCTTGTCGTTCGCCGTGGAGCCGTCCTCGCTCTCGGCGGGGGCCGAGCCGCCGGGGTTGGCGGTGGTGTAGCCGGAGTAGTAGCCCCAGGCGTCGCAGTGCCAGATCTCCACGGCCGCGCCGGGGACCGGGGTGCAGCCGTCGGTGGCGTCCACGACGGTCAGGCGCAGGGCCAGCGGGACGCCGCTCTTGCCCTCGGTGATGTTCTTGCGGACCAGCGCGCCGTCGAGGTAGTACGGCCCCTCCGTGACGCTCGACATCAGCTCCATGCAGGCGCCGGAGCTCGCGGAGGAGGCGGCCGTGGTTGTGGAGGCGGTGCCCGTCGCCGTGGTCGTCGTCGTGTCCGCGAAGGCCGACTGGTAGCCGGCCGCCGCCAGACCGCCCGCGGCGACCGTGCCGCCCGCGACCCCGAGGGCGCGGCGCCGGGTGATGGAGGTGTTCCTGTGGTTTCCCGTCATGGAACGGAGAATTTAAGGACGCCACCCGTCAGGTTCGTGAGGCCGGGCTGAGAGCCCGCTGTGAATCGACGCGAGGCATCCGGCCAACGGGCCGCAGGTCAAAAAACAGCAGGTCAGCGGTAGTTAGCGTATGAGATCATGGCCGACCTTGCCGGGCCGACTCGGGGAACAGGCGATTCGATCATGAAGAACGTCCAGACGGCGCTGACCATGCAGGACGCCGTCCTCACCCTGCAGAAGTACTGGAGCGACAACGGCTGCATGATCACGCAGCCGTTGAACACCGAGGTCGGAGCCGGTACGGCCAACCCGGCCACGGCGCTGCGTGTGCTCGGTCCCGAGCCCTGGAGCGTCGCCTACGTCGAGCCGAGCGTGCGGCCGGACGACTCGCGCTACGGCGAGAACCCCAACCGGCTCCAGACGCACACCCAGTTCCAGGTCATCCTCAAGCCGGACCCCGGCAACCCTCAGGAGCTGTACCTGGGCAGCCTGAGGGCGCTCGGCGTCGACCTCGGCGCGCACGACGTGCGGTTCGTCGAGGACAACTGGGCGTCACCCGCGCTCGGCGCGTGGGGGCTGGGCTGGGAGGTCTGGCTGGACGGCATGGAGATCACCCAGTTCACCTACTTCCAGCAGGTCGGCGGGGTCGCCCTGGATCCGGTGTCGGTGGAGATCACATACGGCCTCGAACGCATCCTGATGAACCTTCAGGGCGTGTCCCACTTCAAGGACATCGTCTACGCGCCGGGCATCACGTACGGCGAGGTGTTCGGCCAGAACGAGTACGAGATGAGCCGCTACTACCTCGACGACGCCGACCTCGACACCAACCATCGGCTCTTCGAGGCGTACGCGTCCGAGGCCCGGCGCCTGCTCGACCTGGAGCTGCCGGTTCCCGCGTACACCTATGTGCTCAAGTGCAGCCACACCTTCAATGTGCTCGACGCGCGCGGCGCCATCAGCACCACCGAGCGGGCCAAGGCGTTCTCGCTGATGCGCGGGCTGACCCACGAGTCGGCGAAGTTGTGGGAGCGGCGGCGGGCCGCGCTGGAGTATCCGCTCGGGGTGGCGGCCGCACCGGCCCCGGCCGAGCGGCCCGCGCTGCCCAAGGTGCCCGGCGTCGAGACGCTGCTGTTCGAGATCGGCGTGGAGGAACTGCCGTACGCCGACGTGCCCGCCACCACCGAGGCGGTGCGCGAGTCGGTCACCGCGAAGCTGGCCGACACCCGGCTGGGGCACGGCGCGATCACCGTGATGGCCACACCTCGCCGGATCGTGATCACCGTCGACGGTGTGCAGCCGCGTGAACGGGACACGATGCGGACCGTGCGCGGGCCGAAGGTCGCCGCCGCCTTCAAAGACGGCGCTCCCACCCCGGCTCTGCTGGGCTTCGCCCGCAGCCAGGGCGCCGAACCGACGGACGTGCGGATCGTCGACGTCAAGGGCGTCGAGTATGTGGCGCTCACCCGACACGAGGAGGGGCGCTCGGCCGTCGAGGTGCTCAGCGAGCTGCTGGCCGAGGTCGTGTCCGGGCTGCGGGCCGGGCGCAACATGCGGTGGAGCGACCCGGGGCTGTCGTTCTCGCGTCCCGTGCGCTGGCTGCTCGCGCTGCTGGGCCGTACTCCCCTGCCCGTCGTGGTCTCCTCCCTCTCCGCGGGCGACACGACGCGGGTGCAGCGCCAGGCCCCCTACCCGGAGGTCCGGGTGACCGCCGCCGAGGGCTACCCGCACTTCCTGCACATGCACGGCATCCTGCTCGACCGGGAGTCACGGCGCGGCGCGGTCGTCCGCGGTGCCCTGGAGGCGGCGGCCGAGGTCGGCGGGCGGATCGACGTGGAGGGCCAGGCCGGACTGATCGACGAGATCACCGACATCCTGGAGTTCCCGTACGCCGTGCGGGGATCGTTCGACGAGCGCTATCTCGAACTGCCCGCGAGCGTCCTGACCACGGTGATGCGCAAGCACCAGCGCTATCTGCCGGTGCTGGACGGCGAGCGCCTCATGCCGCACTTCGTCACCTTCGCCAACGCCCTGTGCGACGACGACGTGGTCCGGGCGGGCAACGAGGCGGTGCTGCGGGCGCGTTACGAGGACGCCGCGTTCTTTTGGCGGGCGGACCTGAAGGTGCCGCCGGCGGAATTCCGGAGCCGGCTGGACAAGCTGACCTTCGAGGACCGGCTCGGTACGGTCGCCGACCGCGCCGAGCGCCTGGCCGTCCTCTCCCTCGATCTGGCCGGGCGTGCCGGGCTGGCTCAGGAGGCGGTGGACGTCGTCCGCCGCGCCGGTGCGCTGGCGAAGTTCGACCTGGCGTCCCAGATGGTGATCGAGTTCTCGGGGCTGGCCGGGGTGATGGCCGAGGAGTACGCCCGGCGGGCCGGCGAGTCCGCGGAGGTCGCCCGGGCCCTCGCCGAGATGGAGTTGCCGCGCTCCGCCGGCGGCGCTCTTCCTGCCGGGGACGCGGGTGCCGTGCTGTCGCTCGCCGACCGGTTCGACCTGGTGACGGGGATGTTCATCATCGGGGCCGCACCGACCGGGAGTTCCGATCCGTACGGGGTGCGCCGGGCCGCGATCGGTCTGCTCAACGTGTTGCGGACCCTGCCCGCGGTGGCCGGGGTACGGGTGAGCGACGGGCTGCGCGCGGCGGCCGTACGGTATGCGGCGCAGGGTGTCGAGGTGCCTGTCGAGCGGGTCGCGGAGGCCGCCGAGCTGATCACCCGGCGCTATGAGCAGCAGCTCACGGACGCCGGGCACGAACACCGGCTCGTCCAGGCCGTCCTGGTGTGGGCCGACCGGCCCGCCCACGGGGACCGGACACTGGCCACGCTGGAGCGGCACATCGGCACGGAGACGTTCGAGGCACTCGCCGCCGCGTTCCAGCGGGTCGTGCGCATCCTCCCCGGGGGCGGCGTCGAGGCGGCGGACCTGTCCCTGCTGACCGCGCCCGCCGAACTGCGCCTCGCCGAGAGCGCCGAGGCCGTACGCCAGGCGCTGCACGGCCGCGAGGACGACCTCGGGGCACTGATCGAGGTCTCCGGGCCACTGGTCGAGGCGATCAGCGCGTTCTTCGACGAGGTGCTGGTGATGGACCCCGAACCGGCGGTCCGTGCGGCCCGGCTGGCGCTGCTCACACAGGTGGCGGGGCTGGCGCGGACGACGCTGGACTGGAGTGCGCTGTAGGGGCGGGCCTGGCAGCAGATGTCTCAGGGGGACGTTTCACGTGAAACACGGCCGTGGTGGTTCACACGGCCGTGGTGGTTCACACGGCGGTGGTGTTTCACGTGAAACACCGCCGCGGGGTCAGACCGCCATCAGCGGCGCGGCGCCCTCGCGCCACTTGAGGACCTTGTCGAAGCTCACCACGGCCCCGCCCCGGCCCGGCTTGTTGCCGATGTGGACGTGGTCGGCGAGCTCCTGGATGAGGCACAGCCCTCTGCCGTTCTCCGCGTCGGAGTGCGAGGGCCGGATCGGCGGACGGGGCCGGGCGGCGGAGGACACGGGGAAACCCGGGCCCGCGTCGGCGACCTCGATCCGGCACTTCTCCCCGTCGAGGTAGGCCGTCACCCGGTACGCCTCCGAACCGGGGCCGCCGCAGGCCTTGTCCCCACCGTGCTCCACGGCGTTCGCGCAGGCTTCGCTGAGGGCGACGGAGAGGTCGTAGGAGATGTCCGGGTCGACGCCCGCGGTCTCCATCGTGCCGATCAGCAGGCGCCTGGCGAGAGGCACGCTGGCAGCTTCGCGCCGCAAATGGAGTGACCACCAGATGCTCATGCTCCAGCCTCCTGGCTGCGGCTCGACATACCGTTACGTATTGCCCCGAGTCCCCGCATGTAAGCGTGAAGTTGACGTGACGCCGCCCATACGGCGGATGCGTGCTGGTCCCGATCGGTGTATGTAGGAGCGAACATCGGTGCAAGTGGGGGCGCGCGCGACCAGAGGGTGACGTTCCGGTCGTACGGCATCTTGTGGACCTGCCGCACGAGGCCCGCGGGGCCAGTGCGATGATGAGCCCGCCATGACTGCCCCCCACGCGCGCGCGACGCGCTCCGGACACCCGCTCCGGATCCTGCGGGCCGCGGTGTTCGCCGCGGTCTGCGTCGTGCTGGCCGGGGCAGGTCACGCGCTGGCGTCGTGCGAGGGCATTCCGCTGTGGACGCTGGGCGCCGGGTTCCTCGGGGTGGTCGCGGTGGCGGCCCCGCTCACGGGGCGAGTGCGCTCGCTGCCGGGCATCGCGGCACTGCTCGCGGTCGGCCAGACGGTGCTGCACACCCTGTTCGGGCTGGGGCAGCACGGTACGGCCGCCGCCGGCACGTCCTCGGTACCGGCGAGCGGGAGCGACGCCGCACTGGTCCAGCAGGCCGCGCGGCTCCTGTGCGGCACCACGGCGGCGGCGATCAGCCCGGCGCAGGCCCACAAGATCCTCACCGACGCCCGGCTCCAGCCGACGGGCGGCGCCCACACGCATGTGGCCACGGATGCCGCACCGGCCTCGCTCTGGCCGTCCCTGCCGATGCTGCTCGGCCATGTCCTCGCGGCGATCGCCGCGGGCTGGCTGCTGCGCCACGGCGACCTGGCGCTGCTGCGGCTCACCGAACTGTCGGCGCAGGGCGTCGCCGAAGGGACGCTGGTGCGCTCCCTGCGGGCGGCGTTCGCGCTGGTGCGCGCCCTGCGTGCCGGGCTGCCGGGAGCGCCGGAAGCACGTCCGTGCCCCGCGCACGCCGTGCGACCCGTACCTGAGATGCCGTGCACCACCGCACTGCAGCACACGGTGATCCGGCGCGGCCCGCCGGCCGGCACGGCTCCCGCAGCCGCACTCGCTCTCGCCGCCTGACGCGACGCGACCACCACTCCGCTTTTTCGGATTCCCGGATTCCTCTGAATCCCCGGATTCCCGGACGGCTCGGAGAAGAGGCCGCCGTCGTGCGGCACGCGCGCGTGCGCGGATCCCTCTTCCCCATCCCGACCCGACTCACAGCGGAGTGCTCCCTTCCATGAAGGTTTCCCGTATCGCCGCGGCCGGTGCCGCCGCCGGTGTCACCGTTCTCGCCCTGTCCGCCCCCGCCTTCGCGCATGTCACCGTGCAGCCCGAGGGCGAGGCCGCCAAGGGCGGCTACGCGGTCGTGGACTTCAAGGTCCCGAACGAGCGCGACGACGCCTCGACCACCAAGCTCGAGGTCAACTTCCCCACCGACCACCCGCTGGCCTCCGTCATGCCGGAGCCGGTGCCCGGCTGGGACATCAAGGTCACCAAGTCCAAGCTGGACAAGCCGCTGGAGATGCACGGCGAGAAGATCTCCGAGGCCGTCACCAAGGTCACCTGGACCGCCGACGGCGACGGCATCAAGGCCGGCTTCTTCCAGAAGTTCCCGGTCTCCATCGGCACCCTGCCCGAGGACGCCGACGAGCTCGTCTTCAAGGCCCTGCAGACGTACTCCAACAAGGAGGTCGTCCGCTGGATCGAGGTGCCGCAGGAGGGCAAGGAGGAGCCCGACAACCCGGCCCCCGTGCTGGAGCTGTCCGCCGCCTCCGAGGACGGGCACCACGGCTCCTCGGGCGACAAGGCCTCCGACTCCGAGCACGCCGAGAAGGCCTCCGCCAAGACCGCCGCCGCCGACACCGCCTCCTCCGACGGCACCGACACCACCGCCCGTGTCCTGGGCGTCGTCGGCATCGTGGTGGGCGCGGCGGGCGTCGCCTACGGCGTACTCGCCGGGCGTCGGCGCGCCAACGCCTGACGCCGCTTCCGTTGCACGGCGCGCGCCGGGTCCTCGCCCCTCGGGCGGGGACACCCCGGTGCGCGCCGGGTCACCGACATCTGGGATTCCTTTCTATGCGCACCAAGACCTTCGCCGCGGCCGCTCTGCTCGCCGCCGCCTCTCTGACCCTGACCGCCTGCGGCAGCGGCGGCGACAGCGACAAGCCCGTCGCCGTGGTGTCGGAGGAGGCCGGCACCGAGAAGGCCGCCACCGTCCTCGACAAGCCGTTCGAGAAGCCGGACCTGGTCCTCACCGACACACAGGGCAAGAAGTACGACCTCCGCAAGGAGACCGAGGGCAAGCCCACGCTGATCTACTTCGGCTACACCCACTGCCCCGACGTGTGCCCGTCGACCATGAGCAACATCGCCGTGGCCAAGAAGCAGCTGCCCAAGGCCGAACAGGACGACCTGCGCGTCGTGTTCGTCACCACCGACCCGGACCGCGACAACCCGGCCGAGCTCGGCAAGTGGCTCAAGGGCATCGACCCCCAGTTCATCGGGCTCACCGGCGACTTCGCGACCATCCAGGCCGGCGCCCGCACCCTCGGCATCTCCATCGACGCGCCGAGGAAGGACAAGAACGGCAAGGTCATCTCCGAGCACGGCACCCAGGTCATCGCGTTCTCGCCGAAGACCGACGGCGGCTATGTGCTCTACGGCGAGGACGCCAGCGTCGACGACTACACCAAGGACCTCCCCGAGATCGTCAAGGGAGCGAACCCGTGAGGCGTCGACCCGTCCCGGCGGCCCTCGTCCTGACCGGGGCACTGGCCCTGGCGGGCTGCGGCGGCTCGGACTCCGGCAGCGGCTCCGCGGACGGGAAGGCGGAACTCTCCGTCGGCTCCGCGTACATGCCGCAGCCGGTCTCCGACGAGATGGCGGCCGGCTTCTTCACCGTCACGAACAAGGGCGGTGCCGCCGACGAGCTGACCTCGGTCACGAGCGACGTCGCCGGTCAGGTCACCGTGCACGAGACGGTCGGCGGGGCCATGCAGGAGGTCAAGGACCTGAAGGTCCCCGCCCACGGCGAACTGGTGCTGAAGAGCGGCGGCGACCACCTGATGTTCGAGCAGTTGAAGCGCAAGCCGAAGGAAGGCCAGACGGTCACCCTCGAACTGCGCTTCGCCCGCTCCGGCCCCGTCAAGGTCGAGATGCCGGTGAAGTCGGCGACCTACCACCCGAAGACCGGACACTGAGGGAGGGATCCCTGTGACACAGACCATCGCCCCCCGCGTCCGGACCCTGGTGCTGCTGCTCCTGGGCGCGGCCTGCGCACTTCTCGCCGGGGCCGGACCGGCCTCCGCGCACGCCGCGGTGACCGGCAGCGACCCCGGGCAGGGGGCGGTGGTCCAGGAGGCCCCGGCCCGGATCTCGCTCACCTTCTCCGAGCAGGTCGCGCTGTCCGACGACTCGCTGCGCGTGCTCGACCCCGACGGCAAGCGCGTCGACACCGCCGAGCCGTCCAACGTGAGCGGGACGACGTATGCCGTGCCGCTGAAGCCGGGCTTGCCCGACGGCACGTACACGGTGGCCTACCAGGTCGTCTCCGCGGACAGCCATCCCGTCGCCGGCGCCTACACCTTCTCGATCGGCGCCCCCTCCAAGACCTCCGCCGCGGTCTCCCAGCAGGCGACCGACGACGGGGTCGTCGGCTGGCTGTACGGCTTCGGGCGGTATGTGTCGTACGCCGGGTTCATCATGATGGCCGGCGGCGCCGCCTTCGTCCTCGGCTGCTGGCGACGCGGCTCCGGGGTGCGGCCGGTGCAGCGGTTCGTCGTCTCCGGGTGGCTCGCGCTCACCGCCGCGACCCTCGCGCTGCTGCTCCTGCGCGGCTCCTTCACCGGCTCCGGCAAGGTCGCCGACGTCTTCGACCTGTCCCTGCTCGGACAGGTGCTCGAGACCAAGACCGGCGCCGCCCTGGTGTCCCGGCTGCTGCTGCTCGCCGCCGCTGCGCTGTTCATCTCCGTGCTGTTCGGGGCGTACGACAAGCGCGAGGACGCCCAGGAGAAGCGCGACCTGACCTTCGGTCTCGCCATCGGCGGCATCGTCGTGGCGGCCGGGCTCGCCGCGAGCTGGGCGATGTCGGAGCACGCCTCGGTCGGGCTCCAGGCGGGCATCTCCATGCCGGTCGATGTCGTCCATCTGCTGGCGGTCGCCGCGTGGCTCGGCGGGCTGGGCGCGCTCCTGGTCGCCCTGTACCGGGCACCCGCCGACGCGCCCGTCGACGCGGCGGCCGTACGCCGCTTCTCCCGTTTCGCCTTCGGCAGCGTGCTCGCGCTGATCGCGACCGGTACGTACCAGTCCTGGCGCCAGCTCGGCTCCTGGTCGGCCTTCACCGACACCCGGTACGGGCAGCTCCTCCTGGCCAAGATCGCCCTCGTGGTCGTCCTGGTCGGCGTCGCGTGGATCTCGCGGCGCTGGACGGGGCGGCTGCTGGAGGCCGTGCCGGCATCGGCGGAGCGGGAACTGGCGCGCGTCGGTGCGGGGGGTGAGGCCTCCGGTGGCACAGACGCCGATGCCTCCGGCGACGACCGGACCGGCACGGACACCGACGGCGACAGCGACGCCGACGCCAACGCCGACGCCGAGCCTGATTCCCAGCCCGGCGACAACGGCGAGCCCGCCGACGCCGAGCGCGCCGCGCAGCTCGCCCGGCAGCGGGCCGCTCGGGACACCGCCCTGCGGAAGCAGCTGCGGGACGCCGATCCGAACCGCTTCGGACTGCGCCGCTCCGTAATGGCCGAGGCCGGCATCGCGGTCGTCCTGCTCGCCGTCACCACCGTGCTGACGCAGACCGAGCCGGGCCGAACGGAGCAGGAGGCCAAGGCGGCCGCATCGTCCTCCGCGTCCGCCGCCGCCGACGCCGGGGCGTCCGGGGCGCTGACCCTGGACATGCCGTTCGACACCGGCGGCGAGGACGGCAAGGGCATCGTCACGATCGACCTCGACCCCGCACGCGTGGGCGACAACGAGATGCACGTCTACGTGGAGCGGCCCAACGGCCGGGCCTTCGACATCCCCGAGGTGAAGGTCGACTTCACCCTGAAAGCCAAGGACATCGGGCCCCTGCCCGTCGTCCCCGACCACATCGCTACCGGACACTGGTCGGCGAACGGAGTGCAGATCCCCATGGCCGGCGACTGGCAGGTCGACGTGACCGTGCGGACCTCCGACATCGACGAGGTGACCGTCTCCAAGAACGCGCAGATCGGCTGAACGACCATGGTTGACCAGTCCACTCCGGAGGCCCGCACCCCCGGCACCGCCCCGGGGAAGACCGAGGCGGCCTCCGCCCGGGAGGGCATCTCACGGCGCCGGATGCTCGGCACCGCCGGTGCCACCGGGCTCGTGCTCGGTACGGCGGGCGCGGCCGGGGGATACGCGGCCGCGCCCTCCGAGGCCGCCGCGCCGCTCACCTCGCTCGGCACCGACCGGGCGATGTTTCACGGGAAACATCAGCCCGGCATCACCGACGCCCTCCAGGCCCGCGGCCATGTCGTCGCCTTCGACCTGGCGGCGGGCGCCGGCCGCAAGGAGGCCGCCGCCCTGCTGCGCCGCTGGTCGGAGACGGCCCGGCGGTTGATGGCGGGCGAGCCGAGCGGCCACGACGACACCGGCGTGGCCCGGGACGCCGGCCCGTCGTCGCTGACGATCACCTTCGGCTTCGGCCACAGCTTCTTTGCCAGGACCGGCCTGGAGAAGCAGCGCCCGGCCTCCCTCGACCCGCTGCCCGAGTTCTCCTCCGACCGCCTCGACAAGAACCGCAGCAACGGCGATCTGTGGGTGCAGATCGGAGCCAACGACTCCCTGGTCGCCTTCCACGCCCTGCGCGCCATCCAGAAGGACACCGGCTCGGCGGCCCGGGTCCGCTGGCAGATGAACGGCTTCAACCGCTCGCCGGGCGCCACCGCCCACCCCATGACGGCCCGCAACCTGATGGGCCAGATCGACGGCACCCGCAACCCGAAGCCGGCCGAGCCCGACTTCGACCAGCGGATCTTCGTGCCGGAGAAGGGCGAACCGGCGTGGATGGCGAACGGCTCCTACGTCGTCGTACGCCGGATCCGCATGCTCCTCGACGACTGGGAGAAGCTCTCCGGCAAGGCGCAGGAGGACGTGATCGGGCGCCGCAAGTCCGACGGGGCGGCGCTGTCCGGAGGCAGCGAGACGACCGCGATGGACCTGGAGAAGACGGACGCCAAGGGCAACCTGGTCGTCCCGATCAACGCCCACGCCCGGATCACCCGGCCCGACCAGAACGGCGGCGCGGCGATGCTCCGCCGCCCGTTCTCGTTCCACGACGGCATCGACACCGACGGGGTGCCCGACGCGGGTCTGCTCTTCATCTGCTGGCAGGCCGATCCGCTGCGCGGCTTCGTGCCGGTGCAGCGCAAGCTCGACCGCGGCGATGCCCTGTCTCAGTTCATCCGGCACGAGTCGAGCGGGCTGTTCGCGGTTCCGGGCGGGGCCGCGGAGGGCGAGTACGTGGGGCAGAAGTTGCTGGAGGGGTGAGAGTTCGTCTCTGGACGGGCTTGTGGGGGATGCCGATTCCGCGGGCCCATTAGGGTGAGGTCATGCCAGCGAGCTATGCGTATCTCGGCCCTGAGGGCACCTTCACCGAAGTCGCCCTGGGCACGCTTCCCGAGGCCGCCACCCGGGAACTCACCCCGTACGTCTCCGTCCAGTCCGCGCTCGACGCGGTACGGACCGGCGAGGCCGAGGCCGCGTTCGTGCCGATCGAGAACTCCGTCGAGGGCGGCATCACCACCACTCTCGACGAGCTGGTCGCCGGCGCGCCGCTGATGATCTACCGCGAGGTGCTGCTGTCGATCACCTTCGCGCTGCTGGTCCGCCCGGGCACGAAGCTGTCGGACATCAAGACGGTCTCCGCCCACCCGGCCGCCCAGCCGCAGGTGCGCAACTGGCTGAAGAAGCACCTGCCGGACGCGCACTGGGAGTCGGCCGCCTCGAACGCGGACGCCGCCCGGCTGGTCCAGGAGGGCCAGTACGACGCCGCCTTCGCCGGTGAGTTCGCGGCCGCCCGCTACGGCCTGGAGGCCCTGGAAACGGGGATCCACGACGCGGAGAACGCCCAGACACGGTTCGTGCTGGTCGGCCGGCCCGCCCGGCCCGCGGCACCGACCGGCGCGGACAAGACGTCCATCGTGCTGTGGCAGCGCGACGACCACCCCGGTGGTCTGCGCGACCTGCTGGGCGAGTTCGCCACGCGGGGCATCAACCTGATGCTGCTCCAGTCCCGGCCCACCGGTGCTGGCATCGGCAACTACTGCTTCTGCATCGACGCCGAGGGCCATATCTCCGACCGCCGGGTGGCCGATGCCCTGAAGGGCCTGAAGCGGATCTGCCTCCAGGTGCGCTACCTCGGCTCCTATCCGCGCGCGGACGTGAAGCCCGGGGATGTCCAGCCGCCGCGGCTGGGGACGTCGGACGAGGAGTTCGCGGAGGCGGCGGACTGGGTGGCGCGGTGCCAGGACGGCCGGTTCTAGGCCGGTTCCAGACGGGTCCCGGGCCGGCCCCGGGCTGTCGTACCTGCTGATTGTCGTTATCCACAGAAGTTATCCACAGGTTGGCTTCTCGACCTGGGGACAAGTCGACAACGAAGTGTGAGTCAGTCGACAAATCGCCCTACAGGCCCCTGATGTGTCCATCGACGGGCAGGTCACCCTTCGTCCACCGTTTTCCTTTGTGTAACTCTTCGGGGTGAGCTGATTCCACCGAAAGTGAAGATAGAGCGGGTTTGTGCCGGGAATTCCGAGGGGTGGGAGGGCCTTCCGGAGTGATCAATTCCGAAGTCCACAGATCTTCCACACAGCCTGTGGATAACTCTTCGACGGGTGTGGATCCCTGTGGACAACCGGATCCCAAGTCCCGCCTCCCACAAGGGATTCGAGTCAATGCAGCGCCCGGCGGATGCCTCGTTCCGGGGAGAGGCGGGCTGTTTATTGACACTGCGCGCAATTCCCCCATAACGGTACGTATTGCACGACCCGAATAGTGAGTCGTGGGCGGTCACCCCACACCGGTAGCCTTGACCGCGTGATTGACCTTCGCCTGCTTCGTGAGGACCCCGACCGTGTGCGCGCGTCCCAGCGCGCCCGTGGAGAGGACGTCGCGCTCGTCGACGCCCTCCTGTCTGCCGACGAGCGGCGCAGGTCGTCCGGCGTCCGCTTCGACGAGCTGCGCGCCGAGCAGAAGGCGCTCGGCAAGCTGATCCCCAAGGCGTCCGGGGACGAGAAGGCCGAGCTGCTGAAGAAGGCGAGCCAGCTCGCCGCCGACGTCAAGGCCGCCGACGCGGAACGCGACGCGGCCGCCACCGAGACCCAGGAACTGCTCCAGAGGCTCGGCAACCTCGTCCACCCGGACGTGCCCGTGGGCGGCGAGGAGGACTTCGTCACGCTGGAGACGCACGGCACGATCCGTGACTTCGGCGCCGAGGGCTTCGAGCCCAAGGACCACCTGGAGCTCGGCCAGATCCTCGGCGCGATCGACGTCGAGCGCGGCGCCAAGGTCTCCGGCTCGCGCTTCTACTTCCTGACCGGCATCGGCGCGCTCCTGGAGCTCGCCCTGGTGAACGCGGCGATGGCCCAGGCCACCGCGGCCGGCTTCACCCCGATGCTCACCCCGGCCCTGGTCCGTCCCCAGTCCATGGCGGGCACGGGCTTCCTCGGCCAGGCCTCCCAGGACGTCTACCACCTCGCCGACGACGACCTCTACCTGGTCGGCACGTCCGAGGTGGCGCTGGCGGCGTACCACATGGACGAGATCCTCGACGCCGACCGCCTCCCGCTGCGCTACGCGGGCTTCTCGCCCTGCTTCCGCCGCGAGGCCGGTTCGCACGGCAAGGACACCCGGGGCATCTTCCGCGTGCACCAGTTCGACAAGGTCGAGATGTTCTCCTACGTCGCCCCGGAGGACTCGCAGGCCGAGCACCAGCGGCTGCTGGAGTGGGAGAAGCAGTGGCTGACCTCCCTGGAGCTGCCGTACCGCGTGATCGACGTGGCGAGCGCCGACCTCGGCGCCTCGGCCTCCCGCAAGTTCGACTGCGAGGCGTGGATCCCGACCCAGGGCAAGTACCGCGAGCTGACCTCGACCTCGGACTGCACCGAGTTCCAGTCCCGCCGGCTGTCGATCCGCGTCCGTGACGGCAAGCAGGTCAAGCCGCTGGCCACGCTCAACGGCACCCTGTGCGCCGTACCGCGCACGATCGTCGCGATCCTGGAGAACCACCAGCAGGCCGACGGCTCGGTGCGCGTGCCCGAGGTGCTGCGCCCGTACCTGGGCGGCCGGGAGGTCCTGGAGCCGGTGTCCAAGTGAGCGACACGGCCCCTTCGGGCGGCTTCCCGTACAAGCTGATCGCCACCGACCTCGACGGGACGCTGCTGCGCTCCGACGAGTCGGTCTCGGAGCGCACCCGTGACGCGCTCGCCGCGGCCACCGCGGCGGGCGCCGCGCACATCGTCGTCACCGGCCGCGCGGTTCCGTGGACCCGGCACATCCTCGACGACCTGGGCTACCAGGGGCTGGCCGTCTGCGGCCAGGGCGCGCAGGTCTACGACGCCGGCGCCCACCGTCTGCTGACGTCGGTGACGCTGGACCGGCAGCTGGCCGGGGTCGCGCTGGCCAAGATCGAGGCGGAGGCCGGCCCGCTGCACCTGGCCGCGAGCCGCGACGGCCTGGACGGAGAGGTACTGGTCGGCCCCGGCTACGCGGTCCAGGGCACCCTCCCCGCGACCCCGTTCGCGGACGCCTCGGACCTGTGGTCCGCGCCGCTGAACAAGCTGTACATCCAGCACCCGACGCTGTCGGACGACGAGCTGTGCGAGGTGGCCACGCGCGCCGCCGGCGGTTTCGTCAGCGTCGTCATGGCGGGGGCGGGCATCGTCGAACTCCTCCCCCTGGGCCTGTCCAAGGCCACCGGCCTGTCCCTGGCGGCCCGCCGGCTCAAGGTGAAGGCGGCCGACACGATCGCCTTCGGCGACATGCCCAACGACATACCGATGTTCGCCTGGTCCTCCTACGGTGTCGCCATGGCGGACGCCCACGAGGAACTGAAGGCCGTGGCCGACGAGGTGACGTCCTCGAACGAGGAGGACGGGATCGCTGTGGTGCTGGAGCGGTGGCTGGGCTGAAGCTTCGGGTCTTGCGCATTCGGGACTCGCGCGCGGCGGAGGATGCACGGATCGAACGTGCGCGGGCGTATGAGCCCGACCGCGGTTTAGCAAACCGGTGCCTTACCACTCGGCCAATCCTCCGGGTGGGCGGCCCACGCGATATGCGATTCGCGTGCTCGAAGCGGCCGCCCCGGGCAGCTCCCCGTTCGGGGCGAGCTCTACGGAGTGGGGTAGCGACTACTCCGGAGCCCGCCGCGGGCTGCCCTGAAGGGAGCTGGACGTACTGCCGTGCATGGACATCGTCCCGCTCCTCTCCCAGAACTCGGCGCCGGGCTTCCTCGCCCGGCGGGGTGGACACAACCACTCTGCCCGCCGGGCGAATTGGACGCCACCGATTAAATCGCCCGCCTTCAGCGCCTGCGCCACCTGCGCCGCCGGACCTTGCTGAAGAACCAGCCCGCGGGCGGCTCGTCGGAGCGCCAGGGCTGCGGCTCCGGCTCCTCGCGGCGCCAGCGCTCGGCGAGCATCCGGGCCCGGGCGGACGGCTCGGAGGACTCGGCGGAGCGTATGAAGTCGTCGTCCAGGACGAGGTCCTCCCAGGCGTCGTCTGCGGACCCGGACCCGGAATCGGACCCGGCCCCGGGCTCCGCCCCGGCCTGGTCGCCGTCCTCGTACTGAGCCCTCTCGCCCGCCATCCCCGTCTCCTCCCGGCCGTCCAACTCCCGTGTGGTTCCCCTACATCCCGTTTGCCCAGTGTGCCCCGACAGAGGTGAAGCCCCCGTCAAGGCCCGGACGCCCGGACAACGTCACTCCTCGCCGGCCAGCGTCAGCGAGCGCAGCTTCTGACCGGCGTACCAGGTGGCCAGGACCGTGACGGCCACCAGCAGCACCGTCGCCGTCGTCAGGCCGACGTCCGAGGTCACCAGGTCACCGCCGGACACCTTCTGGGCCACGGCCAGCGACCACTGCTGGACGCTCAGCGTGCGGGCGCCCGGCACCAGGGAGCCGAACAGGGCCTCCCAGACCAGCGCGTAGACGAGGCCGAACACCACCGCGTGCCGGGAGACCGTGCCGAGCAGCAGGAACAGGGCCGCGTACGCGATGGACGCGACCAGCGCCGCCACCGTGTAGGCCACGGCGATCTGCTGGCCGTTGCCGTTCAGGATGAAGCCCGCGATGAGCGTCGGCACCGCGGAGAACACCATGGTCACGGCGACGGCGACGATCAGCTTGGTGAAGATGATGGTCGGCCGTTTGATCGGCTTGGACAGCAGGTACACCACCGAGCCGTCGTCGATCTCCGGACCGATCGCGCCGGTTCCGGCGATGACGCCGATGAGCGGCACCATCGTGGCGAGGGCGAGCCCGCCCAGCAGGTCCGAGGCGGTCTGGTCGTCCGCACCGGTGAGAGCGCGCACCGCCACGGCGATGACGATCAGCAGCAGGGGCAGGGCACCGAGGATGAGGGCCCGGCGCCGGCCGAGCAGGGCCCGGTAGGTGAGCCGGGCGACTGTGGGGTCGTACATCAGGGCCTCCTACGCCGCGACCAGGTACGAGAAGACGGAC
Source organism: Streptomyces sp. NPDC055506 (assembly GCF_053643595.1). Taxonomy (NCBI): domain Bacteria; kingdom Bacillati; phylum Actinomycetota; class Actinomycetes; order Kitasatosporales; family Streptomycetaceae; genus Streptomyces; species Streptomyces sp. NPDC055506. The sequence continues at coordinate 53,509 of NZ_JBSHKH010000012.1, forward strand.
TCGAGGGACTCGTCGGACGGCGAGACCGTGAGCAGGCGGATGCCGTGCTCGCGGGCCACACGCGGCAGCAGAGCCGTGAAGCGGCCGAAGTCGACGGCCTGGATGCGCAGCGCGCCCTCGGCGTGGTCGACCTCGATCCCGGACGTCGACGGGTCGGCGATCAGCGCGGCCGCGAGGGCGCGGTCGTCACTGGAACGCACCAGGTAGCGGTGCGGCCGGTCGGTCATCAGGCGCCGGATCTTGCGGAAGTCACCGCTGGCGGCGTGCCGGCCGGCGACGACGACCTCGATGTGCCAGGCGAGTTGCTCGACCTCTTCGAGGATGTGGGACGAGAACAGCACCGTGCGGCCCTCGTCGCCCATGCGGCGCAGCAGGTCCATCAGCTGCATGCGCTGGCGTGGGTCCATGCCGTTGAAGGGTTCGTCCAGCAGGAGCAGGGACGGGTCGTGGACCAGGGCGGAGGCCATCTTCACGCGTTGGCGCATGCCCTTGGAGTACGTCTGGATCTTGCGGTCCTGCGCGTACTCCATCTCGACCGTGGCCAGGGCCTTCTGGGCCGCCTTGGCGCCCAGGCCGTGCAGCTCGGCGTTGGCCAGGACGAACTCCTTCCCGGTGAGGAAGTCGTACATCGCCTCGCGCTCGGGGACGACGCCGATGTGCCGGTAGATCTGCTCGTTGCGCCACACGGGCTGGCCGTCGAGGGTGACCGTGCCGGTGGAGGGGGCCAGGAAGCCGCCCATCATGTTGATGAGGGTGGACTTTCCGGCGCCGTTGGGGCCGAGGAGGCCCGTGACGCCGGGGCCGATGGTCATGGTGATGTCGTTGACGGCGACCACGTTGCCGAACCAGCGGGAGACATGGTCGATGGAGAGCGTGGTCACAGTCCCACCTTCTTGTAGCGGCGCATCAGGAGGCCGTAGCTCGCCGAGATCAGGCCCAGGGCGACGAGGACGAAGACGACGCCCTCGGCGTTGCTCGGGCCCACCCCGCCGGGGAAGGCGGAGGTCGCGCCCAGGAACGCGGACTGCACACCGTCGACGAGGGTGATCGGCGAGAACAGCCCGATCAACGGCACGGCGTCGCTGCTGCCCTGGACGTCGGCGATGGCCTGCAGGGTGGAGACCGCGCCGTAGGTGATGGTCAGCACGGCGATCACGGCCGCGATGCCGAAGCCGCGGCGCGGGGTGAAGGACGCGATGACCAGGCCGATACCGGCGAACAGCAGTGAGAGCAGTGCCACGGAGACGAGTCCCTGTGCGAATCCCTTGGTCTGGTCGGCGAAGTCGAGCTCGGCCAGCAGCGCGCCCACGTAGAGCACGAGCAGGGGAGCGGCCGTGAGGACGAACAGCGCCGAGGCCAGCGCCGCGAACTTGGCACGGACGTAGTCGGCGGTCTCGATGGGCCGTGAGAAGTACAGCGGCACGGTCTTGAAGCGCAGGTCGCGCGAGACCGACTGGGGTGCCTGCGAGGCGACGTACAGGCTGATGACCGCCTGCATGACGATCGCGTAGCGCGTGTAGTCCACGGGCAGGGCGTTGGCCTTGGTGGCGACCGCGACGGCGACCATGATGGCCGCGGGCACGCACATCACCACGAACAGCAGCATCGGCAGCACCTTGGACTTCACCGAGCGGCCGAGGCCGTAGGAGCCGCGCAGGGACTGCGAGTACAGGGAGCGGCGGGCGTAGGCGCGGCCCAGGCGGGGGCCGTCGTAGGTGCGGTAGCCGATGTTGTGGATGCGGGTCTGGTCACCCGGTGCCGGGGTGGATGTCCCCGTGGAGTGCTCAACCGCCATGGCCGACCGCCTCCTTCCGCTGCTCGCGCTCGTCGCTGCTCGTGAAGACCTCGGAGATGTGGTGCCGGCGCTGCTCCATGCGCACCAGGCCGAGTCCGAGGTCGGCGATCACGTCCCGGACCAGGTCGTACGTCTCCTCGCCCTGGGCGGTGAGGAGCAGGACGTGGCCGGCGCCCGGCAGGCCGCTGCCGTCCTCGACGCTCACCCCGCGCGCGTGCAGCGCGTCGCGCACCGCGCGGGTGCCGTCGGGGTGTTCGTCGGTGTCGGTGACCTCGATCGCGAGGGTCGTCGTGGTCTGGGTGAAGTCCGTGGTGGAGCTGGAGCGCAGGAGCTTGCCGCCGTCGATGACGACGACGTGGTCGCAGGTGCGTTCCAGTTCGCCCAGGAGGTGCGAGGTGACCAGGACCGAGATGCCGAAGTCGGTGTGGATCCGGCGGATCAGGCCGAGCATCTCGTCGCGGCCGACCGGGTCGAGGCCGTTGGTCGGCTCGTCCAGGAAGACCAGCTGCGGGTCGTGCACCAGGGCCTGGGCGAGCTTGACGCGCTGCTTCATGCCGGTCGAGTAGCCGCCGATGGGGCGGTAGCGCTCCTCGTACAGCCCGACGTGGCGCAGTGTGTCGGCCGTGCGCTCGCGCGCCGCGGTGGGCGGCAGGCCGGACATGCGCGCCATGTGGACGACGAACTCGGTGGCCGAGACGTCCGGCGGCAGGCAGTCGTGCTCGGGCATGTAGCCGACCCGCTCGCGGATGTCGGCGCCCTTGGTGGCGACATCGAGGCCGAGCACGTCGGCGCGGCCCTCGGTGGCGGGGGACAGACCCAGCAGGATCTTGATCAGTGTGGACTTGCCGGCCCCGTTGGCTCCGACGAGTCCGGTCACACCGGGCCCGACGTCCACGGAGAGCCGGTCAAGCGCGGTCACCCTCGGGAACCGCTTGCTCAGGCTTTCGGTCGCGATCACAGTCACCCTTCGAAGGTAGGGGCCGCGGGCGTGGCGGGCGTCACTCCGTGGAGCTGTATTCGGGTCAGCCCTGAGTATTACGGGCCCCTAGGGGAGCTGGTTCTCGAGAGTTACCACGCCGGGTGGGGGCCGGAGCGGCACCCTATTGACGATTCCTCTAACAACTGCCAGATTCGCCGGATGACGTTGCTCACGGGCGCGCGGGAGCGCTGGGTACGGACCGGCGAAGTCGAGCTGTGCGTGGCCGAGATGGGCGATCCACGTCGCCCGACGGTCGTCCTCGTGCACGGCTACCCCGACAGCAAGGAAGTGTGGTCCGGGGTCGCCGCGCGGCTCACCGGGCGGTTCCACGTCGTGGCGTACGACGTCCGCGGCCACGGCAGGTCGACGGCACCGCGGCCGCTGCGGGGCGGATTCACGCTGGAGAAGCTGACGGACGACTTCCTGGCCGTCGCGGACGCGGTCAGCCCGGACCGGCCCGTGCACCTGGTCGGGCACGACTGGGGCTCGGTACAGGCCTGGGAGTTCACCACTGTCCGGCGCACCGAGGGCCGTATCGCCTCCTTCACCTCGATGTCCGGGCCGTCCCTCGACCACTTCGGCCACTGGATCAGCCGGCGTGTGAAGCGGCCCACCCCGCGCCGGGTCGGCCAGCTCCTCGGGCAGGGCGCGAAGTCCTGGTACGTGTACCTGCTGCACACACCCGTGCTGCCCGAGCTGGCCTGGCGCGGCCCGCTCGGCAAGCGCTGGCCGAAGGTCCTGGAGCGGGTCGAGAAGGTGCCGCGCGACGGCTACCCGACCTCGTCCCTGCCGTCGGACGCGGCGCACGGTGCCTGGCTGTACCGGGACAACGTGCGGCCCCGGCTGCGCAGTCCGCGCCCGGACGCGCACGCCCACGCGCCCGTGCAGCTCATCACGCCCCTGGGGGACCGGTTCCTGTCGGAGCGGCTCCACGACGAGCTGGAGCAGTGGGTTCCGCGGCTGACCCGCAGGACGCTCCCGGCGGGGCACTGGATCCCGCGCACCCGTCCGGATCAGCTGGCTTCGTGGATCGGGGATTTCGCGACGTCCGTCGAGGACGGCCGGTCCCCGGCGGCGGCGAGCGGGAAGCATGCCGAGCGGTTCTCCGGGCAGCTCGTGCTGGTCACCGGGGCGGGCAGCGGCATCGGGCGGGCGACGGCGCTCGCGTTCGCGGAGGCGGGCGCACGTGTGGTGGCCGTCGACCGGGACGCCGAGGCGGCGGTCCGCACCGCCGAGTCGTCCCGTCTCATGGGCGCCTCGGCGGCCTGGGCGGAGACGGCCGACGTCTCGGACGAGCAGGCCATGGAGAAACTCGCCGAGAAGGTCACCCTGGAGTACGGCGTGGTGGACGTCCTGGTCAACAACGCTGGGATCGGACTGTCCGGGTCCTTCTTCGACACCACGCCGGAGGACTGGAAGAAGGTCCTCGACGTCAACCTGTGGGGCGTGATCCACGGCTGCCGGCTCTTCGGCCGGCGGATGGCCGGGCGCGGGCAGGGCGGCCACATCGTCAACGTGGCCTCCGCGGCGGCGTACCTGCCGTCCCAGGCCCTGCCCGCCTACAGCACCTCCAAGGCGGCCGTGCTGATGCTCAGCGAGTGCCTGCGCGCGGAGCTCTCCGGGCAGGGGATCGGCGTGACGGCGGTCTGTCCCGGCATCGTCAACACCGCCATCACGTCGACGGCTCACTTCGCCGGGGTCGACGCCCAGGAGGAGACTCGGCTCCAGCAGCGCGCCGCCCGTCTGTACGGGCTGCGGAACTATCCGCCGGAGAAGGTGGCCGCCGCGATCCTGCGGGCGGTGGTGCGCGACGAGGCGGTGGTTCCGGTCACTCCGGAGGCACGGGGCGCGCGGCTACTGTCGCGGCTGGCGCCGGGGGTGCTGCGGGGAATCGCGCGGGTGAAGCCGCCGGTATGACAGCCATGTGAGAGCCGTGCGGCGGGCCCAAGGCCCTTGTTTTGAGGGCCTGTTGTCCACAGAACCGTCAATTCCCCCTGTGGATAACCGTACTTGGCTGTGGATCAAACCTCGAAAGCAATACTCGATCGCGTGATTCCCGCCTCTCCCGCACCCTGGTGGCATGGACGAAAGACGCACCGTCAAGGTGTCGAAGTATCTCTCGAAGCATCTGCGCCACCAGCCGGAGCGGATCGGGCTGGCGCTCGACGAGGGCGGCTGGGTGGAGATCGACACGCTGATCGCCGCGGCCGCCGCGCATGGATTCCGGCTCACCCGCGACGAACTGGACCATGTCGTCACCACCAACGACAAGCGCCGTTTCGCCGTCGAGGGCACCCGGATCCGTGCCAGCCAGGGCCACAGTGTCGAGATCGACCTCGGGCTGCCGCCGGCGACCCCGCCCTCACACCTCTACCACGGCACCGTCGCCCGCTACCTGGACGCGATCCGGGTCGAGGGGCTCAGGGCGATGAACCGGCATGACGTACATCTCTCACCCGACCGCGAGACGGCGACCCGGGTCGGCGCCCGCCGTGGCCGGCCGGTCGTACTGACGGTGGACACGGCCGCCATGCACCGCGACGGCCATGTCTTCCGCGTGAGCGCGAACGGCGTGTGGCTGACCGAGACCGTACCGCCGCGGTATCTCCGCTTCCCGGCACCTCACTGACCTGTGGTGCACGACCGGCCGCTGACGGTGACTGTTTCACGTGAAACACGGGCGCCCCGCAGGGCTCCTTTAGGCTCGTTGCCATGAGTCTGCATCTGAGCACCGTGATCCTCCCGTACCGCCGCTGGAACGAAGGCGGCCGTACGGCCTGGACGCGCGCCGAGCAGCTCGGCTTCCACACCGCGTACACCTACGACCATCTGTCCTGGCGCAGCTTCCGGGACGGCCCGTGGTTCGGTGCCGTGCCGACCCTCACCGCCGCCGCGGCCGTCACCGACCGGCTTCGGCTCGGCACGCTGGTGACCTCGCCGAACTTCCGGCACCCGGTGACCCTCGCCAAGGAGCTGATCTCCCTCGACGACATCTCCGGCGGGCGGGTCACGCTGGGCATCGGCGCGGGCGGCTCCGGTTTCGACGCCACCGCTCTCGGCCAGGATCCGTGGACCCCGCGCGAGCGGGCCGACCGGTTCGCCGAGTTCGTCCCGCTGCTCGACCGGCTGCTCAGCGAGGACACGGTGTCGTACGAGGGTGACTTCTACTCGGCTCATGAGGCGCGGAACATCCCCGGCTGTGTGCAGCGCCCCAGGCTGCCGTTCGCGGTGGCCGCGACCGGCCCGCGCGGGATGCGGCTCGCCGCCCGGTACGGCCAGGCGTGGGTGACCACCGGCGACCCCAAGCTGTACGAGAACGGCACCCCCGAACAGTCGGTCCAGGCCCTGCGCGGGCAGTCCGAGAAGCTGGCCGACACCTGCGCCGAGGTGGGCCGGGACATGACCGGCCTCGACCGGGTCCTGCTCAGCGGGTTCACGCCGGACCGCACCGGCCCGCTCCAGTCGCTGGACGCCTTCGTCGACTTCGCCGGCCGGCACGCGGAACTGGGCTTCACGGAGCTCGTGATCCACTGGCCCATCCCGGACTCGCCCTTCGCGGCGGACGAGAAGGTCTTCGAGCAGATCGCCATGGAGGCGCCGGCGCAGCTGCGCTGAGGCCTTTGAGGGCTCTCTTTACGGGAAAGCCCTGGTGAGAGCGACATTGACTCATCTGTGCGGAGCCCCGCACGCCCGTGCGGGCATCTGCGGGACAATGACCCGGTGACCTCAGCGACCCGACAGCCCGATACCGCGGCCGAGACCCTCCCCCCGCGGCTGATCGCCACCGACCTCGACGGCACCCTGTTGCGCGACGACAAGTCGGTGTCCCCCCGCACGGTGGCCGCGCTGGCCGCCGCCGAGGAGGCGGGCATCGAGGTCTTCTTCGTCACCGGCCGCCCGGCCCGCTGGATGGACGTCGTCAGCGACCATGTGCACGGCCACGGACTGGCGATCTGCGGCAACGGCGCCGCCGTGGTCGACCTGCACGGCGGCCCCGGCACCCACAAGTTCGTCAAGGTACGGGAGCTGGAGCGGGAGAACGCCCTGGACGCCGTACGGCTGCTGCGCGACGCGGCGCCGGGCACGGTGTACGCGGTGGAGCAGACCTACGGCTTCTACCAGGAACCGGCGTACCCGAAGCTGCACATGGAGATCCCCGACAGCCTCGCCCCGGCGGAGGAACTGCTGGGGCCCGACCACCGGGCGGCGGCGGAGCCGGTGCTGAAGATCCTGGCCTACCACCCGGAGGTCGACCCCGACGCCTTCCTGACCCTGGCCCGGCTCGCGATCGGCGACCGCGCCAGTGTGACCCGCTCCAGCCCCAGCGCCCTGCTCGAGATCAGCGGTCCCGGGGTGTCCAAGGCCAGCACGCTCGCCCTGTGCTGCGCCGAGCGCGGTATCTCGCACGAGGAGGTCGTCGCCTTCGGTGACATGCCCAACGACGTCGAGATGCTGACCTGGGCCGGCCGGTCGTACGCGATGGGCAACGCCCACCCGGACGTGATCGCCGCGGCCTCGGGACGGACGGTCGCGAACAACGAGGACGGGGTCGCGGTCGTGATCGAGCAGTTGGTGGCCGAGCGGGTGTAGGTGTCGCCCGCTCTTTCCAAAGCGGTCGAGCCTTCCTAAGCGGTCATGCCGCTCCGTCAGAGCGGCACCCCGCGCGCCTCCAGCCACGAGACCGGGTTCACCGCCGAGCCCATCTCCGGTGTGACCCGGGTCTCGAAGTGCAGATGCGGTCCGGTGGAGTTGCCCGTGGTGCCCGACTGGCCGATCCACTGGCCGGGGCTGACGTGCTCCCCCTGGTCGACCGCGACGGACGCGAGATGCGCGTACTGCGTGTAGTAGCCGCCCGCGTGCTTCAGTACGATCTCGATGCCGAAGGGGCCGCCGCAGGACACCCTCACCACCCGGCCCGTCCCCACGGACCGCACCGGCGTGCCGATCGGCACCGCGAAGTCCTGCCCGGTGTGCCGGCTCGACCACCGCGCCCCGCCGCTGCCGTAGGACGCGGACAGCTCGTACGTCTCCACGGGCGCGACCCACGCAGTCGTGAACCCCGTCTCCGGCTGGTCGAGCCGGACGGCCCCACGGCACGACCCCGCGGCGACCGAGGCGTCCGCCTGCCCCTGGAGCTGCGAGCGGGCCTCCTCCAGCTTCTGCTCGATGCCGGCCTTCAAGTCGGCCAGCTGGACGTTCCGCTTCTCCAGCGCCTCCCACTCGGCCGCGGCCTTGGCCTCGTCCGCGGTGAGCCGTGCCTCGGCCCGGCGGCTCTTGGAGATCGCGTTGTTCACGGCGAGATTCGTCTGTGAGAAGGCGTGCTGACCTCGCATCAGTTCGTCGGGGCTGTCGGCGAGGATCATCTGCGCGGCCACCGGCAGACCACCGCTGCCCCGGTACTGGGCACGGGCGATCCGGCCCAGATCTTCGTTCAGGCCCGCGATGTGCCGCCGCTGAGTGTCCAGGAGGGCCTCCGCCCGCTGCGCTTTGGCCCGCTGCTCATCGGCCTCCTTGCGGCCGGTTTCGTACAGCTGGGTCGCCACCGCCGCGTCCTCGTACAGCCGCGCCACCTCGGCGCTGATGCCGGTGTCGCCGCCGTTCCCGGGCTCCTTGTCCGCCACCGTCGGCCGGGCCGCGAGGGCTGCCAACGCGCACAGCAAGGCCGGAACGAGCAGGCGATAGCGGCGATATGAGCGCATGTCAGCGATCCTCGCCCAGCCCTGCGGGCCCGGTCCTGTTCACGTCGTACGGCTGGGGGACCGGCTGCTCCGAATGGATCAGTGCGCGCGAGGCCGCCCGGGTGCGCGGTTCACGCCGCTACCGCGCTCCCGCAAGTTCCTCCGACGCCGCCTCGCGCTCCGCCATCTCCCGCAACGGCCCGTCCACCGACACCAGCTCCGGGTACGACCCGCGCTGCACCACCCGTCCCCGATCCAGCACGAGCACCTCGTCGACCGCCTCCAGGCCTGCCAGCCGGTGCGTGATGAGCAGGGTCGTACGGCCCTCGGTGGCGGCCAGCAGATCGGCGGTGAGCGCGTCCGCCGTCGGCAGGTCGAGGTGCTCGGCGGGCTCGTCGAGCACCAGGACGGGGAAGTCGGCGAGCAGCGCGCGGGCCAGTGCCAGCCGCTGCCGCTGCCCTCCGGACAGCCGCGCCCCGTGCTCGCCGACGAGCGTGTCGATCCCGTCGGGCAGGCCGTCCGCCCAGTCCAGCAGCCGGGCCCGCCCGAGCGCGGCACGCAGCTCGTCCTCGGTGGCGTCCTTCTTGGCCAGCAGCAGGTTCTCGCGCAGTGAGCTGTCGAAGAGGTGCGCGTCCTGCGCGCACAGCCCGACGAGCCTCCGTACGTCGTCACTGTGCAGCGCGTACGCGTCCACACCCGCCAGCGTGTACACACCCGCCCGCGCGTCCAGGAACCGCAGCAGCAGCTGCGCCAGCGTCGTCTTGCCGGATCCGGACGGTCCGACCACGGCGACCCGGCAGCCCTCGTCGAGGGTCAGGTCGAGCCCGGCGAGCGCGTCCCGGTCCTGCCCCTCGTACCGCGCGGTCAGCCCCTTGAGGGCGACCGGGAACGGCGACACGGGCGCCTGCCGGGGGCGCTCCGGCTCCCCCACGGGCTCCGGGGCGTCCAGCACCTCGTACACCCGCTCGGCGCTCCGGCGCACCCGCTGCCGGTACTGCACGGCGAGCGGCAGCCCGAGCACGGCCTCGAAGGCGGCCAGCGGGGTGAGGACGACGACGGCCATGGTCACGCCGTCCAGCCGCCCGGCCGCGACCGCCTGAGCGCCGACCAGGGCAGCGGCCGTGACCGTCAGGCCGGAGATCAGCGCGGTGAGCCCGTCGCCGAGGGCCGTGGCGGTGGCGGCGCGCGAGGCGATCCGGGTGAGCGCCCCGTCGGCCTCGCGTGCCCGGGCGGTCCGCGCGGACAGGGCACCGGCGACGGTCAGCTCCGCGGTGCCGGTGAGCAGATCGGCCACCCGTGTCGCCAGTACGCCGCGGGCGGGGGCCAGCCGGTGCTCGGCCCGCCGTGCCACGGCACCGGTGATCAGCGGCACACCCACACCCGCCGCCAGCAGCCCGGCCGCGAGTACGGCCCCGGCCTCCGGCAGCAGCCACGCCGTGAAGCCGACGGACGCGGCCGACACGACGACGGCCGCCCCGGCCGGCAGCAGCCACCGCAGCCAGTAGTCCTGCAGCGCGTCCACGTCCGCGACGAGCCGGGAGAGCAGATCGCCCCGGCGGGTCCGGCGCAGCCCGGCGGGAGCCAGCCGCTCGAGCCTGCGGAACACCGCGACCCTGGTGTCCGCCAGCATCCGCAGCACGGCGTCGTGCGAGACCAGCCGCTCGGCGTACCGGAACACGGCCCGCCCGATCCCGAAGGCCCGCGTCGCCGTCACGGCCATCATCAGATAGAGCACGGGCGGCTGCTGCGAGGCCCGCGAGATCAGCCACCCGGAGGTGGCCATGAGCCCTACGGCACTCCCGAGGGCAAGACTGCCGAGCAGCAGCGCGAGCCCCAGCCGCCCGCGCCGGGCGCCGGACATGGCGCGCACGCGGGTGAGGACGGGCCCCGGAGCGGATGCCCCGTCGGGCTCGGTCGGGTCGACCGGTGCGCGCAGCTCACCCTCGACGGAATCCGCCTTGTGGACCGAGGCCGGCGTGACCGGCACAGCGGTCGCCTCGGGCTCGGCCATGCGCACCACCCGGTCCGCCACCCCCAGCAAGGCCGGCCGGTGCACCACCAGCAGCACCGTCCGCCCGGCCGCCAGCCGCCGTACCGCTGCCACGACCTCGGCCTCGGTGGCCCCGTCCAGCGCGGCCGTCGGCTCGTCGAGCAGCAGCACGGGCCGGTCGGCGAGGAACGCCCGGGCCAGCGCGAGCCGCTGCCGCTGCCCGGCCGACAGCCCGGCCCCGTCCTCGCCGAGCACGGTCTCCGCGCCCTCCGGCAGGGCGTCCACGAACTCCAGTGCCCCGGCGTCCCGCAGCGCCCGCCGCAGGGCGTCGTCATCGGCGTCGGGCCGTGCCAGCCGTACGTTCTCGGCGATCGTCCCGGCGTACAGATGCGGACGCTGCGGCACCCACGCGATCCGGGAGCGCCATTGGTCCAGGTCGGCATCGGCCAGGTCGACTCCCCCGGCCCGCACCCGCCCCTCGGCCGGGCGCACAAAGCCCAGCAGCACACTGAGCAGCGTCGACTTTCCGGCACCGCTCGGCCCGACGAGCGCGACCGTCTCCCCGGGCTCGACGGTGAAGGACACGGCCGCCACGGCGTCCGCCGCGCGCCCCGGGTACCGGACCGTCACGCCCTCGAACGCCAGCGCACCCGCGGGCACGGCCTCGGACCCGGACGCCGGCACCGGCGTCTCCAGGACCTCGAAGATCTCCTCGGCAGCGGCGAGACCCTCCGCCGCCGCGTGATACTGCGCCCCGACCTGCCGCAACGGCAGATACGCCTCCGGCGCCAGGATCAGGATGACCAGGCCGATGTACAGGTCCATCTCGCCGTGCACCAGCCGCATGCCGATCGTCACGGCGACCAGCGCCACCGAGATCGTCGCGAGCAGCTCCAGCGCGAAGGAGGAGATGAAGGCGATCCGCAGCGTCCGCATGGTCGCCCGCCGGTACTCGCCGGTGATCCGCCGGATCGACTCGGCCTGCGCCTTGGCACGGCCGAAGACCTTCAGTGTCGGGAGCCCGGCGACGACGTCCAGGAAGTGGCCGGACAGCCGGGACAGCAGCCGCCACTGACGGTCCATCCGGGACTGGGTGGCCCAGCCGATCAGGACCATGAAGACCGGGATGAGCGGCAGGGTGCCCACGATGATGGCCGCGGAGACCCAGTCCTCGGTGACGATCCGCGCCAGCACCGCCACCGGCACGACCACCGCGAGACCCAACTGCGGCAGATACCGCGAGAAGTAGTCGTCGAGGGCGTCGACTCCCCGAGTGGCCAGGGCGACCAGCGAACCGGTCCGCTGCCCGCTCAGCCATCCGGGACCCAACTGCGCGGAACGCTCCAGCAGCCGTCCCCGCAACTCGGACTTCACCGCCGCGCTCGCCCGGTGGGCGGCGAGCTCGGTGAGCCAGCCGACCAGCGCCCGGCCGGCCGCGACGGCGGCCAACAGCAGCAGGGGAGTGGCGAGTTCCGTCACCTGCATGTGGTGCTGGAAGGCGCCGACCACCACCTCGGCGATGAGCATCGCCTGCGCGATGACCAACGCCGCCCCGACGGCTCCCAGGGCGACAACCGCCCCCAGGAAGACCCGGGTGGCACGGGCGTACCGAAGCAGACGCGGATCGATTGGTTTCACGTGAAACACACCTCAGTGCGCGGTCTCGGCGATGTGCTGCGTACCGATCCGCTTGCGGAACACCCAGTACGTCCAGCCCTGGTAGAGCAGGACGATCGGGGTGGCGATCCCGGCACACCAAGTCATGATCTTCAGCGTGTACGGGCTGGACGAGGCGTTGGTGACCGTCAGGCTCCAGTCCGGGTTCAGCGTCGACGGCATGACGTTCGGGAACAGCGTCAGGAAGAGCATCGCCACCGTGGCCACGATGGTGAGCCCCGACAGGGCGAACGCCCAGCCCTCACGCCCGGCCCGTGCCGCGACCAGCGCCACGAGGAGGGACGCGACAGCCACGACCACAGCGACGAGCGAGGCACCGTCGCCCCGGTCGGCCTGCGTCCACAACAGGAAGGCAAGGGCCAGGAGGGCGGTCAGCAGCCCGACGCGCAGCGCCAGCTTCCGTGCCCGCTCCCGGATCTCCCCGACGGTCTTGAGCCCGACGAAGACCGTCCCGTGGAAGGTGAACAGCGCCAGCGTGACCAGACCGCCCAGCAGCGCGTACGGGTTGAGCAGGTCCAGGACGCCGCCGGCGTAGTTGAAGTCCTGGTCGATCTTCACGCCCCGCACGATGTTGCCGAAGGCCACACCCCACAGGAACGCGGGGAGCAGCGAGGTCCAGAAGATCGCCGTCTCCCAGTTGCGCTGCCAGCTCTCCTCCGGCCGCTTGACCCGGTACTCGAAGGCCACACCCCGGACGATCAGGCAGACCAGGATGAGCAGCAGGGGCAGGTAGAAGCCCGAGAAGAGCGTCGCGTACCACTCGGGGAAGGCGGCGAAGGTGGCACCGCCCGCCGAGAGCAGCCAGACCTCGTTGCCGTCCCAGACGGGTCCGATGGTGTTGATCAGCACGCGCTTCTCGGGCCGGTTGCGGGCGAGCAGCTTCGTGAGCACACCGACCCCGAAGTCGAAGCCCTCCAGGAAGAAGTAGCCGGTCCACAGGACGGCGATCAGGACGAACCAGACGTCGTGCAGTTCCATGACTGTGCAGCTCCCTCGGCCTAGTACGAGAAGGCCATCGGCTTGTCGGCGTCACTGGAGTCGCCGCCGATCTTCGTGGGCGGGTTGAGGTCGGCCTCGGTGAGCTCGGGCGGGCCCGCCTTGACGTACTTGACCAGCAGCTTGACCTCGATGACGGCGAGGATCGCGTACAGCGTGGTGAAGACGACCATCGAGGTGATGACCTCGGCCGTGGAGACACCGGGGGAGACCGCGTCACGCGTCTGGAACAGGCCGTAGACGACCCACGGCTGGCGGCCCATCTCGGTGAAGATCCAGCCCCATGAGCTGGCGATCAGCGGGAAGCCCAGGGTGAGGATCGCCATGCGCCAGTACCACTTGGTGAGGGTCGGGCCGAGCGCCTTGTTCGGCAGGAGCACGAGATGCGGCACCTCGTCCTCGCCCACCCTCAGACGCTGTGGGAGCAGGAACTTCTTGCGGGTGAGCCACAGCCCGGCCAGGCCGATGGCGAACGACGTCATACCGAAGCCGATCATCCACCGGAAGCCCCAGTAGGCGACCGGGATGTTGGGCCGGTAGTCGCCTGGGCCGTACTTCTCCTGCTCGGCCTTGTTGACGTCGTTGATGCCGGGGACGTACGAGGTGAAGTCGTCCTTGGCGAGGAAGGACAGCAGGCCGGGGATCTCGATGGCGACCTTGTTGTGCCCCTTGTCGACGTCACCGACGGCGAAGATCGAGAAGGGGGCGGGCTTCTCGCCGTCCCAGAGTGCCTCGGCCGCGGCCATCTTCATGGGCTGCTGCTCGTACATGATCTTGCCGAGGACATCGCCGCTGATCGCGGTGAGCATGCCGCCGATGACGACGGTGACCAGGCCCAGCCGCAGCGAGGTCTTCATCACGGGGACGTGCCTCTTGCGGACCAGATGGAAGGCGGCGATGCCGACCATGAAGGCACCACCGGTCAGGAAGGCCGCGGTGAGCGTGTGGAAGACCTGGGCGAGCGTGGTGTTCTGGGTCAGCACCAGCCAGAAGTCGGTGAGCTCGGCGCGCCCCTTCGCCTCGTTGATCCGGTAGCCGACCGGGTGCTGCATCCAGGAGTTGGCCGCGAGGATGAAGTACGCCGACAGGATCGTGCCGATCGAGACCATCCATATGCAGGCCAGGTGGATCTTCTTGGGCAGCTTGTCCCAGCCGAAGATCCACAGGCCGATGAAGGTGGACTCGAAGAAGAAGGCGATCAGCGCCTCGAAGGCGAGTGGCGCACCGAAGACGTCACCGACGAAGCGCGAGTAGTCGGACCAGTTCATGCCGAACTGGAACTCCTGCACGATGCCGGTGACCACGCCCATCGCGATGTTGATCAGGAAGAGCTTGCCCCAGAACTTCGTCGCCCGGAGGTACTTCTCCTTCTCCGTCCGTACCCAGGCGGTCTGCAGTCCGGCCGTGAGGGCGGCCAGCGAGATCGTCAGGGGGACGAACAGAAAGTGGTAGACGGTGGTGATGCCGAACTGCCATCGCGCCAGGGTCTCCGGCGCCAAAGCCAGGTCCACGTCGCCGCTCCTTACATACGCTTGTGAAAGCGTTCACATTCACAAGCCATTATGCAGCACGGACTTTCGAGCCCCAAAGGGGCCCCCTGTCGCGATCGCCCCCTTGGCGCGAACTTCAACATATTGTTGAATCTGCGGCATGCAGACACCGCTACAGATACGGATCTCCTGGCCCGCGGGGCACCTCACCGCAACCCTTGACGACACCCCGACGACCCATGCCGTCACCCGGGCGCTGCCTCTCGTCTCCACCGCCCGCACCTGGGGCGAGGAGGTGTACTTCGACACCGGAGTCTCTGTTTCACGTGAAACAGGCGCCCGACAGGTCGTAGAGCCGGGCACGGTCGCCTTCTGGACCGACGGCGACGCCCTCGCCCTCCCCTACGGGCCCACGCCGATCTCACAGGGCGAGGAGTGCCGCCTCGCAAGCCCGTGCAACGTCCTGGGCCGCATCGACGGCGACCCCGGCCTGCTCGCGACCGTGCGGGGCGGCGACCCCGTGCGCGTGGAACTCGTGGACGCCTGACCCAGGGCCTGGCTCACGGAGCACTACAGGTCCTTGCGAAACCCTTCCGCCACCTTCAGGAAGATGTCGTTCGCCTCAATCTCCCCGACCGTGACCCGCACACCCTCACCGGGGAACGGCCGGATCACCACGCCCGCCTGCTCACACGCCTGCGCGAACGCGACCGTGCGCTCCCCCAGCCGCAGCCACACGAAGTTGGCCTGGGTCTCGGGCACCGTCCAGCCCTGGGCGCGCAGCCCGTCGACCACGCGCGTGCGCTCACACACCAGCGAGCCGACCCGGCCGATCAGTTCGTCCTCGGCACGCATCGAGGCGATCGCCGCCTCCTGCGCGAGCTGGCTCACCCCGAACGGCACCGCCGTCTTGCGCAGCGCCGCCGCTACCGGCTCGTGGGCGATGGCGAACCCGACGCGCAGTCCGGCCAGGCCGTACGCCTTGGAGAAGGTCCGCAGGACGCAGACATTGGGCCGGTCGCGGTAGAGCTCCACACCGTCCGGCACCTCGGGGTCGCGGATGAACTCGCGGTAGGCCTCGTCGAGCACCACCAGTACATCTCCGGGCACCCGGTCGAGGAAGCGCTCCAGCTCCGCCCGCTTCACGACCGTGCCGGTCGGGTTGTTGGGGTTACAGACGAAGATCAGCCGGGTCCGGTCGGTGATCGCGTCGGCCATCGCGTCGAGATCGTGCACGTCACCGGCGGTCAGCGGCACCTGAACCGACCGGGCACCGCTGATCTGCGTGATGATCGGGTACGCCTCGAAGGACCGCCAGGCGTAGATCACCTCGTCGCCGGGGCCGGAGGTGGCCTGGATCAGCTGCTGGGCGACACCGACCGACCCGGTGCCGGTGGCCAGGTGGGAGAGGGGCACGCCGAACCGCCCGGACAGCTCGTTCATCAGCGCCGTACAGGCCAAGTCCGGGTAGCGGTTGAAGTTGCCGGCCGCCGCCGTCACGGTCTCCATCACACCCGGCAGCGGCGGATAAGGGTTCTCGTTGGAAGACAGCTTGTAGGCCACCGGCCCGCCGGCCGCGGCGGGCTTGCCCGGCTTGTAGGTGGGGATTCCCTCCAGCTCGCCGCGCAGCTTGGGGCTCGTCTCGCTCACCGCAGTCCTCCTCGCGAAGACCGGCGGCCCATGACCGCCGCCGACATCCAATACTCCTCACCTTATGAGGATTCGGCGCCGCTGCGTACACCCACGACGGAGCGGTGAACGCCGGTCTCGCATGTCCCACCGGCATCAGGGGCATCGTCGCACGAAGGCGTACGAATCCGGGGGCGCGCTGCACATATATCTACGCGCCGGTGGTGCACGCCGTGGCGCGCATCCCCCGTGCAGGTGAGTTGAGACCTCTTCGCAACCTCGCCCCCTTGGCAGGCTCGCGCGGGCCGACAAGTCACGTACTGGCATGAGAGCGCTTAACTCCCTTGGTTTCCCAAGCAATTGAGGTTAAATGATCATGCAGAAACGTGCCTGTCAACGTCTGCATATGCGTCCGCACTACCCCACCGCATGAGCCCTACTATCGGCTCGCCATGACAGCAGCAGGGAAGCACCAGGTGAGCCGCGCGGAAACCTCCCGTCGAGGCAGTCGGCCGGGCCGGGCGGGTATCAGAGACGTGGCCGCCGCCGCCGGAGTCTCCATCACGACCGTCTCCGACGCCCTCAACGGCAAGGGCCGGCTCCCGGACGCCACCCGGCGCCATGTCCGCGAGGTGGCCGACCGGCTGGGCTACCGGCCCTCGGCCGCGGCCCGGACACTCCGTACCGGCAAGTCGGGACTCATCGGCCTGACCGTGACGACGTACGGGGATGAACCTTTCACCTTCACGGAGTTCGCGTACTTCGCCGAGATGGCGCGGGCCGCCACCTCCGCCGCGCTCGCCCGCGGCTACGCCCTCGTCATCCTGCCCGCGACCTCCCGCCACGACGTGTGGTCGAACGTCGCCCTGGACGGCACGGTCGTCATCGACCCCTCCGACCAGGACCCGGTCGTCAGCGAACTCGTCCGGCAGGGCCTGCCGGTCGTCTCCGACGGCCGCCCGGCCGGCTCCCTGCCGGTCACGGCCTGGGTCGACAACGACCACGAGGCCGCCGTCCTCGGCATCCTCGACCACCTGGCCGACGCCGGCGCCCGCCGCATCGGCCTGCTGACCGGCACGACGACGGACACGTACACCCACCTGTCGACCACCGCGTACCTGCGCTGGTGCGAGCGCGTCGGCCAGGATCCGGTGTACGAGGCCTATCCGGCGCACGATCCGTGCGCGGGCGCCGTCGCCGCCGACCGGCTCCTCGCCCGCCCCGACCGGCCCGACGCGGTCTACGGGCTGTTCGACCCGAACGGCACCGACCTGCTCGCCGCCGCCCGCCGCTACGGCCTGCGCGTACCGGACGACCTGCTGCTGGTCTGCTGCAGCGAGTCCACCGTGTACGCCAACACCGAGCCCCCCATCACCACGCTCTCCCTGAAGCCGCGCCGCATCGGCACGGCGGTGGTGCAGCTCCTCATCGACGCCATCGAGGGAGTGGAATCCGACCGCCCGGTGGAGCAGGTGATACCGACGGAGCTGATCGTGCGCACGTCGTCCCAGCGACGCCCGCCGCGCACGACGGTCAGCCCGCCGCGGTCCCCCGAGGGGGCGTAGTTCCCCAGTACCGGGGAACCCCGGGTCCGGTACCTCGGACCCGGGTCGAGGGGGTCGAGGGGAAAGTCCTGTGCCTGGGGAGAAACAGGGCCGGTCCCCCGGAGAGAAGGGATCGTTCTCGCGAAGAGAAGGAAAGCGAGGACGGTCACACGGTGGTCAAAGCCCGGCCCAATCGGGGCGAAAGCCGCAGTGAACTGGACTCTTGCTCTGATTCACCACCCCTGGGTCATCACATGGCGCGATCCGCATTCCTATGATGGGCCCACGACACCGGCGGGCCGCTACGACCAGGCAGTCCGATGCGGTGCAGATGCGGCTTGATGGTGGAGGGGTCGATGACTCAGGGGGCCGGTCAGGGACCCGAGGTGGAGCGCACGGCGACGTTGCGCGACTTCCGGGTGCCCGCGTACGTCCACGAGACCGGTCCGTACGTCCAGAGCATGAGCCCCGGCGAGGTCGCTCCACCGCCCGAGGAGACCTATCCCGAGGGATACACGCCGACCCAGCGCGACCTTCCCGTGGTCAACCGGGGTGACACTGTCCAGGTGACCGTCGACCCCGAAACCGCCGCGGCCCCGCCTCCGAACACCGGACAGGGCCCGCTGTACGTCGTGGGCGACGTCCACGGCTATCTCGACCAGCTGGTGGCCGCTCTGCAGGAGAAGGGCCTCCTCGACGCCGAAGGCAACTGGAGCGCGGGCACCGCCCGGCTGTGGTTCCTCGGCGACTTCACCGACCGCGGCCCGGACGGCATCGGCGTCATCGACCTGGTGATGCGGCTGTCCGCCGAGGCCGCGGCGGCCGGCGGCTACTGCAAGGCGCTCATGGGCAACCACGAGCTGCTGCTGCTCGGCGCCAAGCGGTTCGGCGACACCCCCGTCAACTCCGGCGCGGGCACCGCCACCTTCCAGGCGGCCTGGCTGCTCAACGGCGGCCAGAAGACCGACATGGACCGCCTCCAGGACCACCACCTGCAGTGGATGGCCCGTCTCGACGCCGTCGAGGAGGTCGACGGCCATCTGCTCGTCCACTCCGACACCACCGCCTATCTCGACTACGGCCGCTCGATCGAAGAGGTCAACGACACCGTCCGCGAGACGATCACCCGCAACGACGCGGACGAGGTCTGGGACCTGTTCCGCAAGTTCACCAAGCGGTTCTCCTTCCGCGACGAGGGCGGCGCGGACGCCGTGCGCTCCCTGCTCGATACGTACGGGGGCACCCGCATCGTTCACGGGCACAGCCCGATTCCGTATCTGCTGGGCGAGGTCGGCTCCGAGGAGGACGAGGACAGCGAGGACCCGGTGATCGAGGGACCGCACGTCTACGCCGACGGACTCGCCATCGCGATGGACGGCGGCGTGACCATGGCCGGAAAGCTGCTGGTCCAGCAACTGCCCCTGGCTACGTGAACGTTCACCGGGCAGGCGTTTCCCGTCACAGGACCGGACGGGTGAAGGGCCAATTTCGGTAAACCCCCTGTCACCGCCCACCTCCACGGCTCTACCATCGGCTTATCCGTAGCAGGCTCCCCTCCGTTTCTGCCCGACGGCTCGTCAGCATGCCGAGCCCCAAGCCCTACGGAGCATCGGGGGATGCACATGAACAGCGTTCCGCAGCACCTGCTGAGCGAGGACCGCCAGGAATACGAGCGGATCCTCGATGAGGTGCTGCGCTCCGCACCACACCGTCCGGAACTGACCGCTGTCGGACAGCGGCTGAACTCGGAACAACTGCGCACCATGGCGCTGAACGCCACCGCACTCATCACGGCAGCCGCCTCGACCGAATACCAGCACTACGTCAAGGTCCGTGAGGAACTGCGCCAGCCGGCGTCGTCCAGCACGCCGGCCGTGCGCGAGTCCGGCTCCTCCGAGCCGGGCACGGGCCCGGCGGGGCTGGCCGCCGCCATGGGAGAGGTCGCCGAGACCGCCGGCGCGGGCGCCGTCGCCATCGTCGCCGTCCTCGCACCCGTCCTGGCCGGAACCGCCGCCGCGATCTTCCTGCTCGTCGGCTACATCCTGCAGATGCTCGACCCCGAGCAGGCGTTCGCCCGGACCATGCTCACCACGGGCTGGGTGTTCGGCGCCGTGACCGCGGTCGCGATCCTCGTCGCCGCGGTGGGACTGCTGCTCACCGCCCTGCGCAACAAGCCGACGGCCGAAGGCGGTCCGTACGGCGAACTGCAAGGGGAGGTGGCCCTCGCCAGGGAGGCCTGGCACGAGGCCCTGCTGGAGCGGGGCATCCTGCCGTTCCTGCGCGAGGCACTCGTCAGCCCGGACGCGGCCGCCGCACTGCACCACACCTCCTCGTCCACGCCGATCAGCCGCATGCCGCACCTCGGCTACGACCGTCCGGGTTTCACCAGCCCCGGCGACGGCGACCGCGGCTCGCGGCCGAGCTACAGCAGTCCGGACTACACCAGCCCGGACTACGGAGGACCGGAACACCAGCCGGAGTAGCCGGGCCCGCCAAGGGACCAAGGGCCAGGGGCCAGGGACGATGTGTCCCCAGCCCTCGGCCCTCGCGGCCCGTGTGCGGAGGTCCGTGTACGGCGGCCCGTGTACGTCCCGCCTCGCGGCTTGTGCGCGGCAGGATCAGTCCGCGATCGGCAGGTACACCCGGTTCCCGCTCGCCGCGAACTCCTTCGACTTCTGGGCCATGCCCTCCTCGATCTCGGTCCGTGTGCCGCCGTGTTCACGGCGGATGTCCTGCGAGATCTTCATGCTGCAGAACTTGGGACCGCACATCGAGCAGAAGTGAGCCGTCTTGGCGGGCTCCGCCGGCAGGGTCTCGTCGTGGAACTCCCGTGCCGTGTCCGGGTCGAGGGCCAGGTTGAACTGGTCCTCCCACCGGAACTCGAAGCGCGCGTCGGACAGCGCGTCGTCCCATTCCTGGGCACCCGGGTGCCCCTTGGCGACGTCGGCCGCGTGGGCAGCGATCTTGTAGGTGATGACGCCGGTCTTGACGTCGTCACGGTTCGGCAGGCCCAAGTGCTCCTTGGGTGTGACGTAGCACAGCATGGCCGTGCCCCACCAGGCGATCATCGCGGCACCGATGCCGGAGGTGATGTGGTCGTACGCCGGCGCGACGTCCGTGGTCAGCGGGCCGAGCGTATAGAACGGAGCTTCATCGCAGATCTCCTGCTGAAGGTCGATGTTCTCCTTGATCTTGTGCATCGGGACGTGGCCCGGGCCTTCGATCATGGTCTGTACGTTGAAACGCTTGGCGATCCGGTTGAGTTCCCCGAGCGTTCGCAGTTCCGCGAACTGTGCCTCGTCGTTGGCGTCCGCGATGGAGCCGGGCCGCAGGCCGTCGCCGAGCGAGTACGTGACGTCGTACGCGGCGAGGATCTCGCAGAGTTCCTCGAAGTGCTCGTACAGGAACGACTCCTTGTGGTGCGCGAGGCACCAGGCGGCCATGATCGAGCCGCCGCGGGAGACGATGCCCGTCTTGCGGTTGGCCGTCAGCGGCACATAGGCCAGGCGCACGCCCGCGTGGACCGTCATGTAGTCCACGCCCTGCTCGGCCTGTTCGATGACCGTGTCCTTGTAGACCTCCCAGGTCAGATCCTCGGCCCGGCCGTCGACCTTCTCCAGGGCCTGATAGAGCGGCACGGTGCCGATGGGGACGGGGGAGTTGCGCAGCACCCACTCACGCGTGGTGTGGATGTTGCGGCCGGTGGAGAGGTCCATGACCGTGTCGGCGCCCCAGCGGGTCGCCCAGGTCATCTTCTCGACCTCCTCCTCGATGGAGGAGGTCACCGCCGAGTTGCCGATGTTGGCGTTGACCTTCACCAGGAACCTCTTGCCGATGATCATCGGCTCGATCTCCGGGTGGTTGACGTTGGCCGGCAACACGGCCCGGCCCGCTGCGATCTCGTCGCGGACCACCTCGGGCGAGACGTTCTCCCGGATGGCCACGTACTCCATCTCGGGCGTGATCTCTCCGCGACGGGCGTACGCGAGCTGCGTGACCGCCTCGCCGTCCCGGCTGCGACGCGGCTGGCGCGGGCGGCCGGGGAAGACGGCGTCGAGGTTGCGGAGGCCGCCGCGGGGCGAGGTGTGCTTGATGCCGTCGTCCTCGGGACGGACGGGGCGGCCCGCGTACTCCTCGGTGTCGCCGCGGGAGATGATCCAGTTCTCGCGCAGCGGCGGCAGGCCCCTGCGGACGTCGGTGTCGACGGATGGATCGGTGTACGGGCCCGAGGTGTCGTACAGCGTGACAGCCTGCCCGTTGGTGAGATGCACCTGACGAACCGGCACGCGCAGGTCGGGGCGGGTGCCCTCGACGTACGCCTTGTGCCAGCCGATGGACTTCCCGGCCTCCTCGGACTGTGCGTCCTGAACGGAGGCAGGCGTGCGTGCGTCCTTGTCGGTCATGAGACCTACTCCCTACGCCGGCATTACCCGGTAACAGGTTCGGCGGTCGACGCAGCGGTTTCCGTCTGCCGACGTTCCGTGTGAAACATCACTCGACTTCGGTGATGTTTCATGTGAAACATCGCAGGGACGGAGGTCAGCGCCCTCTCAGCCCGGTGCTCCGAGCTCCCGCGTGTACAAAAGGTGCCTCCACGCTAGCGGCAATTCTGGCGCGGTGAACAGAGGGCCCCCCTCGTTCTTGCGATGATCGGTCGGTGACCACGACGCAGCGTCCCCCCTACCCACCGCCCGAGCCGCCTCGCGGATCCGGCGCCGGAAACGGCAACGGCCGGGGAGATGGCCCCGATTTCGTCCCCGGGTCCGGGTATGGGCCCGGGGCGGGTTTCGGGCCCGGGGCAGGCCCCTGGGCCGGTGGTGAGCGTGGTTCCGGCTCTGCCGGGGGCTACGGTCCGGGCAACGGCCAGGGTGGCGGCTCAGCCGGTGGGCAGGGAGCCGGCCCCGGCGACGGGCAGGGTCCGGGTTCCGGAGACGGACACGGGCACGGGCCCGGCTCAGGGCACGGGCCCGGCTCAGGGCACGGACACGGTTCCGGGACCGGCGGAGGCGACGGGCACGGGCACGGCCCCGGTTCCGCGCCAGGTGGCGGACACGGGCACTCACACAGCCACGGTCCGGCCGCGCCCGTCTCCATGCATCTGCGCAAGATCATCGCGGCGATCCTGATCCCGTTCGGCGCGGCCGTGCTGGTCGGTCTCGTTGTGCTGTGGCCGGGCGGCGCCCCGTCGCACGAGCGCACCGGCGTCGGCTTCGACCGGCAGACCGAACAGGCCTCGGTCACCAAGGTCGTGGAGATCAGCTGCAAGGAGGCCGGCGCCTCGGGGGTCCCGCCGACCGGCGACACCTCCACCGCCGAGGGCTCCTCCGCGGTGCAGCAGGAGAAGGGCACCTGCAAGCGCGCGACGATCCGGGTCGACAGCGGCAAGGACAAGGGCCGCACCTTCACCGAGATCATCCAGCCGGACCAGTCCCGCCAGCTGCACGAGGGCCAGAAGGTCGTGGTCGCCTACGAGCCCTCCGCGCCGAAGGACCTCCAGTACTCGGTCACCGACATCAACCGCCGTCTGCCCTTGAGCGTGCTGGCCGGCATCTTCGCGCTCGCCGTCGTGGTCGTAGGGCGGCTGCGGGGGGTCATGGCCCTCATCGCACTGGCCATCAGCTTCATGGTGCTGAACTTCTTCATCCTGCCCGCGATCCTGCAAGGATCGAACCCGCTGGTCGTGGCAGTGGTGGGCGCGAGCGCCATCATGCTGATCGCCCTGTACATGTGTCACGGACTGTCGGCACGGACCTCCGTGGCGGTGCTCGGCACCCTCATCTCCCTGCTGCTCATCGGCTTCCTCGGCTCGGTGTTCATCGACTGGGCGGCGCTCACCGGCAACACCGACGACAACACCGGCCTGATCCATGGCCTCTATCCGACGATCGACATGAGCGGTCTGCTGCTCGCCGGCATCATCATCGGTTCCCTCGGTGTGCTCGACGACGTGACGGTCACCCAGACCTCCGCGGTCTGGGAGCTGCACGAGGCCAATCCGTCGATGGGCTGGCGCGGGCTCTACCGCGCGGGCATCCGGATCGGCCGCGACCACATCGCCTCGGTCGTCAACACGCTGGTCCTCGCCTACGCAGGTGCCGCCCTGCCGCTGCTGCTGCTGTTCTCCATCGCGCAGAGCGGTGTGGGGACCGTCGCCAACAGCGAGCTGGTGGCGGAGGAGATCGTGCGCACGCTGGTCGGTTCGATCGGCCTGGTCGCCTCGGTGCCTGTCACCACCGCTCTGGCCGCGCTCATGGTCTCGGCCGACCGCCCCGGAGAGGAGCGCGCCGTGGAAGCCTCAGCGGTCCCGGCACGCGGGGGGAGGGGCCGGCGGCGCAAGCGCTGACGTCTCTGAGCCAGACGTCCCAGCGCCACACCGCCGAAGCGTTCCCCCACACCGCTGAAGTGTTCCCGCACACCGCTGAAGTGTTCCCGCACACCGTCGAAGCGTCCCGCACATCGCCGAAGCGTTCCCGCGGGGTCGGCGGCATCCGGTGAAGCGTTACTCCACGGTGCCGCCCGACGGGTGTCTCACCCGGCGCCCTGTTCCGCCAGGATGCGGTCCAGCGCCTCGTCGAGGTGGGCGTCGAAGTCGGCGAGCGAGCCTTCCTGACCCAGCGGCACCAGCTTGTCGGTGCGGTCCAGGAAGGCGACGAGCGGTGCTGTGGAGGACCGGAACAACGCCTGGTCGCTGCCGACCTGAAGCCGGATCAGCACCTCGCCCAGCGTGTCCGGTTCGACGGGAGTGACCCGCACATCGCCCTCGCCGCACGGCCGGCCTACGCCGTCGATCAGCAGCTCCCGGCCGAAAGCCCACGTCACCGGCGCGTCACCGGGCAGGTGGAACGTCAGCCGGACGGCATAGGGATCACTGGTCTCATAGCGCAGCTCCACCGGAATGCGGAAGGAGAGCTCCTCGGACACGAGAAAGCTCATCATGACCTCTGCTTGTACGGACTCGCGCATCGCTAACCCCGTCATTCGCCGTGACTGGCCGGGAACGAACCTCTGACACTTGATGGAATCTTGCTGAACGTACACAGCAGATCACAAGGAGTGAGTTTTCACATACTGATAGAGAGCGCCAGCGACCCGAGTCGCCGCCCGATCTCGCTCTGCAACTGCCGGGCCGCGGGCAGCAGCCGGTCCTCCTGGTGGGCGGGCAGGGAGATGGCCATCGTCGCGGCCGTGGTGCCGAGGGTGAGCGGAATCGCCGCACAGACCGCGCCCAGGGCGTACTCCTGACGCTCGGTCACCGGTTCCATCCGCCGCATCCGCTCCAGGCGCCGGAGCAGGCTGTGGTTGTCCCGCACCGTGTACGGCGTGAGGGGCTGCACCGGGTAGCGGTCGAGATGGTCGCGGCGGGCATCCCCGTCCAGCTGGGACAGCAGACACTGCCCGATGGCGTGCGCGTGCCCGGTCTCCCGGAAGTCGGCCCACTCCTCGACCGCCGGGATGCCCGGGGTCTCGGAGACGCACATGACTTCGATCTCGCCCTCGCGGTACGCCGCGTAGTAGACGGGGACGCCGAGCAGATCTCGCCACTGGGCGAGCGTGTCGACCACCGTGCTGCGACGTTTCTGCCGTGCCCCGCTGCTGCTCAGCCGCTCGGCGGCCTCACCGAGGAAGAACAGGCCCTTGTCCCGGCGCAGATAGCCCTCGTGCACGAGAGTGCGCAGCAGGTGGTACGTCGTGGGCAGTGCCAGCCCTGTCTCGCGGGCCAGTTGCTTGGCGGGGGCGCCGTAGTCATGTCCGGCGACGGTTTCCAGCAAGCGCATGGCGCGCTGCACGGATCCGATGAGGGTCGCCGGAGGCGGTGGTTCGGCGGGAGGTGGTGATGTGGTGGGAGGCGGTGCTGCGGATGGCGCCGCCGAGCGCGGTTGCGCGGGGACGCTGCGCAGGTGGGCCGGTGCGGTGTCAGCCGGGGCCAAGGGTCACTCCCGAAGCGCGAGGGGCCGACCCGTGCGGAGGGACACGGGTGGGGGTGTGTGCCGCTCGCGGGGATGTCCCCGCGTCGAGCCGGACTCTATTCGTCTGCCACCGCACGCAGACGGCCCGGCCGGGAAACTTCCCCCGCCCGAGGGAACGGGTGATTCCGAGCGTTTCCCGCTACCCCCACCGGTTTCCCACCGGTCTCACCAGTCGCTGCGCGACGAGGAGCTCGACGTGAACTTCCGTACGACGTAAATCAGTCCGCCGACCAGCGCGACGAAGACCAGCACCTTGAAGAGCAGTCCGATGACGAAGCCGACCACGCTGGCGATCAGCCCGCCGAACACGACCAGGGCGATGACCGGCACCGCGATCCACTTCACCCACCACGGCAGTCCCGTGAAGATCTCTCGCATCGCCCTCGTCCTTCTCTCTCCACCCGTTCGAGTGCCGGGTCCTGTCGGTCTCCTGACGTTCTGTCCTCGATGCTAGGTCCGCGAGGGGGTCGGGCGGGGGCATCGCACCCCTTGTCCTCCCCTGACCGAACCCCTAGGGAACCCCGAGGCGGTCCGTCAGCTCTCGGGCGGAGAGAACACCACCAGCACCCTGAGGTCCTCGGTGATGTGGTGGAACTTGTGGGCGACGCCCGCCGGCACGTAGACCACGCTGCCGCGCGCCACCTGGGTCGTCTCCAGGCCGACGGTGATCGCGGCGCGGCCGCTCACAACGAAGTAGACCTCGTCCTGATTGTGCGGCTTCTGTGGATCCTGCTCACCCGCGTCGAGGGCGTACAGACCGACCGACATGTTCTGCGCCCGCAGAAACTGCAGGTAGGCGCCCTCGTTGGCGGCGCGCTCCGCCTCCAGTTCGTCCAGCCGGAATGCCTTCATCGCCTAGTCCGCCCCTGCCTCTAGTGCCCGTGCCCGATCAGGTCTGCCACGATCAGACACATGAAGAATTTCGTAGTCAAGACGATCGCCAACGCCGGTGCCCTGGCGGTCGCCGTATGGCTGCTCGACAAGATCACCCTGACCGGTGACAGCACGGGCATGGAGATCGGCACCCTGATCATCGTCGCGCTGATCTTCGGCCTGGTGAACTTCCTGGTCAAGCCGCTCGTCAAGCTGCTCAGCCTCCCGCTGCTGATATTGACGCTCGGCCTGTTCACCCTGGTCGTCAACGCGCTGATGCTGCTGCTCACCTCGTGGCTGGCCGACCAGTTCGACCTCAGCTTCCAGGTGGACGGTTTCTGGACGGCCGTCCTGGGCGGCCTGATCATCTCTGTCGTCTCCTGGGCGCTGAACGTCGTCCTGCCCGACGGGGACTGAACGCCTATGACATATCGAGTCTGCTTCGTCTGCACGGGCAACATCTGCCGTTCCCCGATGGCCGAGGTCGTCTTCCGGGCCCGCGTGGCGGAGGCCGGGCTCGACGGCCTGGTCGAGGTCGACAGCGCCGGCACGGGCGGCTGGCACGAGGGCGACGGCGCCGACCCGCGCACGGCGGCCGTCCTGGCGGAGAACGGCTACGCCACCGGCCACACGGCCCGGCAGTTCCAGCCGTCGTGGTTCTCCCGCCTCGACCTGGTCGTCGCCCTCGACTCCGGCCACGTCGGCGCCCTGCGCCGCCTCGCGCCCACAGAGGAGGACGCGCGGAAGGTGCGGCTGCTCCGTGCCTATGACCCCGCCGCCGGCGACGACCTCGACGTACCGGACCCCTACTACGGGGGCACGGACGGTTTCGAGGAGTGCCTTGAGATGGTGGAGGCGGCGAGCGCCGGTCTGCTTGCCGCAGTGCGTGAGGACGTGGAGGGACGAGTGGCATGAGTGAGTCCGCGACGGGTGACCAGGGCGGATCGACGGGCGACGCGGCCCTGACCGCGGCCGACGCCGGCGACGGCACGCGGGCGGTACGGGCCGGGCTGCCCGAGCCGGTCAAATACGAGCCCACACTGCCCGGACCGGTGTTCGCCGCCCACTTCCATCTGCCGGGCGACCCGACCGGCCCGTACACCTACGGCCGTGACGAGAACCCGACCTGGACCCTGCTGGAGCGCGCCGTCGGCGAGCTGGAGGCGCCCGGCCGGGACGATGCCGAGACGCTCGTCTTCGCTTCGGGCATGGCCGCGACGTCGGCGGTCCTCTTCTCCCAGCTGCGCACCGGCGATGTGTGCGTCCTGCCCGACGACGGCTATCAGGCACTGCCCCTGGTCCGCGCCCAGCTGGAGGCCTTCGGCATCGAGGTGCGCACGGCGCCGACCCGCGGCGACGCCCAGCTCGACGTCCTGGACGGCGCGAAGCTGCTGTGGATCGAGACGCCGTCCAACCCCGGGCTCGACGTCTGCGACATCAGGCGGCTCGCCGACGCGGCACACGCGCGTGGTGCCCTGGTGGCCGTCGACAACACCCTCGCGACACCGCTCGGCCAGCGCCCCCTGGAGCTCGGCGCCGACTTCGCGGTGGCCAGCGGCACCAAGCAGCTCACGGGGCACGGCGACATCCTCCTGGGCTACGTCGTCGGGCGTGACGCCGAGGCCATGGCCTCCGTACGCCGCTGGCGCAAGGTCGTCGGGGCGATTCCCGGGCCCATGGAAGCCTGGCTCGCGCACCGTTCGATCGCGACGCTGCAGCTGCGGGTCGACCGGCAGGGCACGACCGCCCTGGCGGTCGCCGAAGCGCTGCGCGAGCGTCCGGAGGTGACCGGACTGCGCTATCCCGGACTCCCCGACGACCCCGCGCACAAGATCGCGGCTCAGCAGATGCGGCGCTATGGGTGCGTGGTGTCGTTCACCCTGCCCACGCGCGAGCGGGCCGACCGATTCCTCGACGCGCTGCGGCTCGTGGACGACGCGACGAGCTTCGGCGGAGTACGGTCCACGGCCGAACGCCGCGGTCGCTGGGGCGGCGACGCGGTCCCCGAGGGCTTCATCCGCCTGTCGGTCGGCGCCGAGGACCCGGAGGACCTGGTGGCGGACGTACTGCGGGCACTGGACATGTCGGCGGCCTGAACATCCCCCACGGACGGTCCGAGCCTCCCCCCTCGTGGCTCGGACCGTCCTCCGGTTCCGCGCGCAAGAACCGCGCGACCAAGGCTAGTTGACTCTCTGTCAGTGTCCAATCACAGTAGCGACAGAGACCTATCGACTTATTTATAGTTGAGCGCGGCCGCAGGGCCGGGAGCGGGGCCGAAGAGGGGAGAGCGTGCGGTGGATCTGGCCTTGCTGCGGACCTTCGTGACCGTGCACCGGGCCGGCTCCTTCACTCGCGCCGCCGCCCTGCTCGGCCTCTCCCAGCCCGCCGTCACCTCGCAGATACGCACGCTGGAGCGGCAGCTGGGCCGCCCCCTGTTCCTGCGGCAGGCCCGAGGTGTGACCCCGACGAGCATCGGCGACGAACTCGCCCACAAGGCCGCTCCGCATCTCGACGCCCTGGTGGAGATCACGGAGACCGGCCTCGACGACGACTCCTCCTTACGGACGCTGCATCTCGCCGGACCTCCGGAATTCACCGCCGAACGAGCCCTGCCCGCGCTCACGGAGCTGATCGGCGAGGACGGTCAGGGCTTCGCCCTGCG
Source organism: Streptomyces sp. NPDC055506 (assembly GCF_053643595.1). NCBI lineage: Bacteria > Bacillati > Actinomycetota > Actinomycetes > Kitasatosporales > Streptomycetaceae > Streptomyces > Streptomyces sp. NPDC055506. Next base: position 82,789 of record NZ_JBSHKH010000012.1, read on the forward strand.
CGCTTCCTTCGGGAACGCCGAGGAAACGCTGGAAGGACTGTCCGCCGGGCATCACGATCTGGCCATCAGCACGGCCCAGCCACGGGGCGCCCTGCTCACCGCGACTGCGCTCTGCGACGAGGAGCACGTCCTGGTCGCGGCCCCGCGCTGGGCCGAACAGATCGGCGCCGGGGAGCCGGGGCGCAAGCCGGAACCGTCCCTGGAGCAGGTGCCCGTCGTGGAGGTGCACGAGTCCCTGCCCTTCGTCTCCCGCTACTGGGCCTCCGTCTTCGACTCACGCCCCGCCGCCCCGGGCACGGTCATCGTTCCCGACCTGCGCGCGGTTCTGGCCTGTGCGGTCGCGGGGGCGGGCCTGGCGGTGCTCCCGCGCTATCTGTGTGCGGCCGCGCTGGGGCGGGGTGACGTCGTCGCCCTGCACGAGCCGGCGGTGCCGCCGCTGCGGACCTACTTCCTGGTGGTCCGCACCGGGACGCTCGCGATGCCCCATATAGCGCGTGCCCATGAGTGGTTGCAGCGCGCCTCGACCGACTGGTGCTGAGACGCCCGGGACAGTGCCTCACTCTGAGGGCTCGCCCGGTGACGTTTCGCGATGTTTCACGTGGAACCAGCCGGGCCACATTTCACTCATGACCGTCCGACCTGTGGTCAAGCGCACCGCCCGTGCCGTTCTGCTGGACGGTGACGACCTGATCCTGATCAAGCGCACCAAGCCGGGCGTGGATCCCTACTGGCTCACTCCCGGCGGTGGGGTCGAGCCCGACGACTCGACCGTCGTCGACGCCTTGCACCGAGAGGTGTACGAGGAGCTCGGCGCCAAGATCACCGATGTGGTGCCCTGCTTCGTGGACACCATGGAGCACATCGGAGAGGACGGCGGGGCGACCGGTGTGAAGGTGCAACACTTCTTCGTCTGCCACCTGGAGTCCATGGACCCCTCGCTCCGGCACGGCCCCGAGGTGGACGAGCCCGTCGGCGAGTACGAGATCGTGCGCGTGCCCTTCACCCGTGTCGGGATCGCCTCCGTCCACCTGGTGCCGCTGTCGCTGAGGCACTACCTGGACGGCAACATCGAGGGCGTACGTGCCATGCACGCACCCGACCTGGGCTGACACCGGAAACGGCTCAGGACCCGGCCGCGACCAGCTCCTCCACGGAGTCGTGCCGTATGCGGTCCGACGGGATACCGACGTCCCTCAGGGCGTCCACACCGCTGCGGATCATCCCGGGCGGGCCTGAGAGATAGGCCTCGAACTCGTCCCATGGCCCATAGGCGCGTATCGCGTCCGGCAGTTGTTGATGCGCCTGCTGGTCGATGATCGCGCGGACCGAGAGCCAGGGATGGCTCTGCTGGAGGCGGAGCATGGTGTCGATGTCGTACAGGTCGTGATCCGTGCGAGCCCCGTAGAAGACCTCGACCGACCGTCGGTCCCCGTGCTCGGCCACGTCTTCGACCAGTGCCTTGATGGGCGCTATGCCGGTGCCGCCGCCCACGCAGAGCAGGCCGCTCTCGGTGGTGTGGTCCACGGTCATGGCGCCGGCGGGCGGGCCGAGCCGGATGATGTCGCCGGGGCGGGCACGGTGCACCAGGGCATTGGAGACCCACCCCGCCGGAACGGCCTTCACGTGGAACGACAGCAGTCCGTCGGAGCGGGGCGCCGAGGCGAAGGAGTAGTGCCGCCAGATCCGGGGCCACCAGGGCGTCTCGACGCTCGTGTACTGCCCGGCGAGGAAGGGGTACGGCTGGTCGGGGCGGACGGTGATGACCGCGACGTCCGGAGTTCTGAGGTCGTGCGTGACGACCTCGGCGTACCACCAGGCCGGGGCACGCAGTTCGTCCCTGGCCGCCGCGTCGATCATCACCTGCGAGATGGTGGTGTACGCCCGGACCCAGGCCGCCTCCATCTCCTCGTTCCAGACCTCGGCGGCGTACTTGCTCAGCGCGCCGATGAGGCATTCGCCGACGGCCGGGTAGTGCTCGGCCCGGGTCCCGTACTTCCGGTGGCCGCGGCCGAGGTTCTGCAGGTAGTCGACGAGGACCTCGGTGTTGTCGATGTGCTCGGCGGCCGTGAGCAGCGCCTTGAGCAGCCGGTCCCGCTGGGTGTCCATCGCGGCCGGGAACATCGGCCGCAGGTCCGGGTAGCGGACGAAGAGCAGGGCGTAGAAGTACGACGTGACCTTCTCGGCCACGGGTGCGACCTCGGCCATGGCGCGTCGGATGAGGATGGCGTCCGGGGACGCTTCCCTGGCCGGGGCGGCGGCGGCTTGGGCCGGGGCCGACACGGGGGCGGGCCGCTGAGAGGGGACACGCGACTCGTCGGGACCGGGTGCGGAGGGAGCGGTGGAGGCGAAGGGCGCCGGTGTGAGCGCCGTGGGCGCGGGGCCTGCTGACGAGGCCGCGGCGACGCTCGCGGCTGCGGGAGACGAGGCGTGCTGTGCGGCCACGGGGGCGGGCGTGGGTATCCCTCCCGGCGGCTCGCGTCCCTGTTCCGGCCCACCGGTGCCCGCGCCGCCGGTCGTCGAAGCGGGCGGCACCGTCGTGCCGTCGGCCGGAGTCTCCGGAGCGGCGGTCGGCCTGCCCACGGGGCGTACCGCGGCCGGGCGCCGCCCCTCAGGCGTAGTACCGGGCTCGCTGTCCGGCGTCGTCGTCGGCTTCTTGCGGGGCGTGAACCAGCCGCCCCCGCCGCCGGAAGTGCCGTTGTCGGCCGACGTGGTGGTCGGAGCGTCCATGGTGTGCCTCGCCTCGAGCATCTTTCGGTCGGTCTGCGCACTTCCCTAGTCGGAAGGTGCCTGCTTTCCCCCGTGGACGGACTGCGTTCCCATCCATGTCGTGGCCAATGCGGCCACATTCAACCCGTATTTCGGCTCCGTACGGACAAGTAGGCAAGAGTGTGACATTGCCCGCAGTGTTCTCACCCGAGCTTCCCACTTGTCTGGACGGCTCAGTCGCGTACCCGAAAACGCGGGTCTTCGATCTCTCCGTCCCATTAGGCTGCATTGCCCTGCACGCGGCCCACACGGAACGGGTCACCCGCCCCGAATGCGAACCGGAGTCGACCCTACCGGCCACCGCCGTGCACACAAGTCCCCCCTTCCCTCGTCACGAATGAGGGCACCGCGCGAATCATCAGTACTGCCAACTACTGGACATCGCGCCGGTGTTTCACGTGAAACGTCCGGCGTCTGACAGCTCTCTGTGCAGACGGCTACAACTGGCCAAAAGCTCGTATGGGTCCAGGGAAAGAGGTGGACGTCAGGGGCCCCTGTCGGACAGCCTGACCTGCGTGCCGACTCCTTCTCTTGCCTCTCTGCCCATCCGCCGTCTGACGCTCCGCGATCTCACCGCCTGCGCCGACTTGTCTCAGGACCGGGGGTGGCCACGGGAGGAGCACAAGTGGGGCTTCCTCCTCACAGCCGGGAAGGGCTACGGCATCGATGACCCGGACGGCGGCCTCGTGAGCGCCTGTGTCGTCACCGAGTACGGACCGCACGAGCACCCCGCTCTCGCGGCGATCGGCATGGTCCTGGTCGCCGAACGGCATGCGGGACAGGGCGTGGGACGCCGGCTGATGCGCCATGTCGTCTCAGCGATGGGCCCCACGCCCCTCACCCTGCACGCGACACCGAACGGCCGCCCTCTCTACGAGGAACTCGGCTTCAAGGTCACCGGGCGCGCGGAGATGGTCAGCGGGCACTTCACTCCCGGCGGACCGGAGCCGAAGGTCGCCACTCGTGCCGCGACAGCCGAGGACCTCGCCGCCATCCTCCGGCTCGACGAGCAGGTATTCGGGACCGACCGCACGCACATCATCACGCGACTGCCCGCCTTCGCCGACCAGTTGCGCGTGGCCGAGGAGGACGGGCGGCTCATCGGATACGCGGCCGCCTGGCCCAACATGGACACCCATGTCGTCGGCCCGCTCATCGCACGCGACACGGCGGTCGCCCAGGCGCTCATCGCCTCCCTCGCGGCTCACACCGACCGCCCGCTGCGCACCGATATCGACGTGCGGCACGAAGAGCTCCTCGCGTGGGTGAAGGAGCGGGGCCTGGCGCCCGTCGCCTTCAACTCGGTGATGGCGTACGGGATCACCGAACTGCCCGGAGACTGGACCCGCCGGTTCGCGCCGGTCACGGTCGCGGCGGGATGAAGGTCCCATACGGCTAAGCCGGCTCCCCGGGGATCGGGGAACCGGCGTAGTCGCGTTGCGGGGCCAGGTCAGGCGAGGGCCTCCACGGCGGTCGTGGCGAAGGAGTGGTCCTGCTCCGGGGCGCCACCGCCGACGCCGATCGCGCCGATCAGTCGACCGTCGCGGTGCACCGGCACGCCGCCCGCGATGAACAGCAGCGGCCGGTCGAGCGCGGTCGGCAGCGTGTGGAAGGGCCCTCCGGGCCGCACGGCGTCGACGAGGTCGGCGGTGGGCGCGTCCAGCTGAAGAGCGGTGTAGGCCTTGCGGGTGCTGGTCTCACCGGAGATCAGCACGGCACGGTCGTCGCGCCGGAAAGCGAGCAGATGGCCCCCCGCGTCCAGGACGGTGACGCTGACGGTCGCGCCTGCCGCCTCGGCGGCACGACGGGCGGCGGTGACGAGGACCTCGGCGTCCTGAGTGGTGAGCGGGGTGACGGCTGTGGTGGTGCTCATGAGGGGGTTCTCCTAGGGAACTTGCTGGTTGGTTCTGGCCCGGGCCTGGCCGGCCCGGTCGCTCAGTGGTGGACGGCGGTCCGCTGCTCGGCCGGCGCGGCTCCCGTGACGACGGTGCCGGGGACACCGGCGCGGCGCTCCAGAGCGGCCGAGAGGAAGGCCAGGAGCAGGGCGCCCGCGGCCAGGGCGGCACCGACCCAGTTGGGAGCGGTGTAGCCGAAGCCCGCGCCGATCACGAGGCCGCCGAGCCACGCGGAGAGGGCGTTGCCGAGGTTGAAGGCGCCGATGTTCACGGCGGAGGCCAGGGTCGGGGCACCATGCGCCTGGTCGAGGACCCGCTTCTGGAGCGGCGGGACGGTGGCGAAGCCCAGGGCGCCGATCAGAGCGATCGTGACGGCCGACAGCAGCTTGTCGTGCGCGGTGAGGGTGAACAGCGCCAGGACGATGGCCAGGGCGCTCAGGGAGATGTACAGCATGGGCATCAGGGCGCGGTCGGCGAACTTGCCGCCGACGAGGTTGCCGCCGACCATGCCGAGGCCGAAGAGGACCAGCAGCCAGGTGACGGAGCCGTCGGCGAAGCCGGCGACGTGGGTCATCATCGGCGCGATGTAGGTGATGGCCGCGAAGACACCGCCGAAGCCGAGGACGGTCATCGCCATCGCGAGCAGCACCTGCACGTTCTTGAAGGCGGCCAGTTCGTGCCGCAGGCGCACGCCCTCCGGCTTGGGCATGTCGGGGACGAGCCGGGCGATGCCGGCCAGGCCGATGACGCCGAGGGCGGCGACGATGCCGAAGGTCACGCGCCAGCCGACGGACTGTCCGACGAGCGTGCCCAGCGGGACGCCGACGACGTTGGCGACGGTCAGCCCGGTGAACATCATCGAAATGGCGCCGGCCTTCTTGTCCGGGGCCACCAGTTCGGCCGCGACGACCGAGCCGATGCCGAAGAAGGCGCCATGGGCCAGCGAGGCGACGATCCGGCCGATCAGCATGACGGAGAAGGCAGGGGCGAGAGCCGAGAGCAGGTTGCCGACGATGAAGAGGCCCATCAGCACCATCAGCATCCGCTTGCGGGAGACCTTGGTACCCAGAACGGTCATCAGCGGGGCGCCGAACATCACACCCAGCGCGTAGCCGGTCACCAGGTATCCGGCGGTGGGGATGGAGACCCCGTAGTCGCCCGCGACCTGGGGCAGCAGGCCCATGATCACGAATTCCGTCGTTCCGATCCCGAAGGCCCCGATCGCGAGGGCCAGAAGCGCGAGAGGCATGGAGGGGTTACCTTCCCAGAAGATTGCAGGAGCGCTTTGCGTGCGTCCACAATAGTTGCATACGCGGGCTATAGGCAAACGCCGTCAATTGCGATGCTGCTCTATCCTGGGTGTCAGCCGCTCCGGGACGGAGGAAACGCCAATGACAGCGACGGACCCCGCGCTCACCGCACTCGCCCAGGGCTGGTGCGCCCTTTCCCTGCTGCACGGGAGGATCGAGGGCCACATCGAGCGCGCCCTGCAGGCCAAGCACGACCTGAGCGCGCGGGAGTACTCCCTGCTGGACGTGCTCAGCCGGCAGCACGACGGGGACGGCGGCCATCTGCAGATGAAGCAGGTCGCCGACGCGGTCGTGCTCAGCCAGAGCGCCACCACGCGCCTGGTCACCCGCCTCGAGGACCGCGGGCTCCTGGAGCGCTATCTGTGCCCCACCGACCGACGGGGCATCTACACGAACGTCACCGAGGCCGGCCTCGCGTTGCTGGAAGCGGCGCGGCCGACGAATGACGCCGCCCTGCGTGAGGCTCTGGACGAGGCGGCGAAGAACCCCGAGCTGGTCCCCCTGGTCCGGGTCGTCGAGACGCTGAAGGCCCCGGTGCCCGCATAAGACGCTTCCGCGCCTGCTGTCCCTGCGTAAGGTGCGTCCATGGGAGATCTTGAGGTACGTGCCGCCGTTGCCGACGACGTCCCGGCGATCGTCGGAATGCTCGCGGACGACCCCCTGGGCGCGCAGCGCGAGTCACCGGACGACCTCGCCCCGTACCTGACCGCACTGGAGCGGCTCAGCGCCGACCCCAACCAGCGTCTGGTCGTGGCGGTCCGGGAGGGCCGGGTCGTCGGCACACTCCAGCTCACGATCGTTCCCGGGCTGTCCCGACGCGGTGCGACCAGGTCGATCATCGAAGGCGTACGGATCCACGCCGGTGAGCGCGGCAGCGGCATGGGGACACAGCTCATCGAATGGGCGATCAGCGAATCCCGGGAAGCGGGCTGCCAGCTGGTCCAGCTGACCTCTGATGCTTCGCGCACCGATGCCCACCGCTTCTACGAGCGGCTCGGCTTCACGGCCTCCCACACGGGCTTCAAGCTCCCACTGTGACCGGCATGCGAGGGGCGCTCTGTTTCACGTGAAACAGAGCGCCCCTTGTTGTCAGTCTTGTTGTCGTCCCCTAGCCGATCCCGCGCCACCCCTCCGGATCGACTCCACCCGGCACAGGAGCCCCCTCGTCGTACGGCTGACGCGTGAACACGAACGAGCCGAGGTCCAGATGGCTCACGGATCCGTCCGGCCGCTGTACGGCCTTCAGGAGCTCGCCGGCGTAGTAGCCCTCCAACCCCGTCCATGTGCCGTCGCCGTTCGGGCGGAACCGCGAACGGCGGCCGCTGCCGGACAGCGGTCCCAGCGAGACAAGCCCGTCGGCCGTCAGCCGCAGCGCGAAAGCGTGCGTCCCCCAGTACCACTGACCCGTCAGTTCCAGGACCGACGGGTCGACCTCGCTCAACGGCTTCCACGCGGAGGGGATGCGTGGTTCCGCCTCTGCGACGATGCGAACCAGGTCGGCGGCGACGGAGAACAGCAGCGGGCCCGAAGTGCAGTTGGCCAGGACGACCGCCGCCACATCCTCTTCGACACCGATCATGAGGCACGCGAGGAAGCCGGGCAGCGAACCGGTGTGTCCGACGAGGGACCGGCCGTTTCGCCGCCTGATCTCCATCCCCAGGCAGTAGGCGTAGCCGCTCGCCACGTCCGCCGCGTCGTGGGGCGCTGCCGGTGTCCTCATCTCCCGCAGCGACTCGGTGCTCAGCACCCGCTCGTCACCGTTGACCAGGAAGGCCGCGAAGCGCGCCAAGTCACCCGTGGTCGACCACAGTTGTCCTGCCGGGGCCATGCGCCCCAGATCCTCGGTGGGCTCCGGGAGCATCACGTCGGCCCAGGGATGCACCGCCCAGCCCCCCGCATGCGGCGCCTGAGGTCGCACGCTCGTGCGGTTCAGCTCCAGGGGTTCGAGCACTTCGCGCCGAAGGACCTCCTCCCAGGAGGCGCCGCGCAGCTTCTCGACGAGCGCGCCGAGCAGCGCGTAGCCCGGGTTCGAGTAGTGGAACCGGCGGCCGGGCGCAGACAGCCGGGGCCGCTCGCCCAGCACATCGGCGAGTTCGGGCCGCAGCGACCCGGGGCTCCGCTCCCACCACGGCCCCGGCGTCTCGGCCGCCAGCCCTCCGACGTGCGCGAGCAGTTCCGCGACGGTCGCCTCCCCCACACCGGTACCCGGCAGATGCTTCTCCAGCGGATCCCCGAGGTCCAGCGCGCCCTCGTCGCGCAGCCGCAGGACGAGAACCGCCGTGAAGGTCTTGGTGATCGAGCCGATCCGGTACTGCACGTTCTCGTCCGGCGCATGCCCCTCCACCGAGGTCCGCGCGCCTGTCCACACCGGTTTCCCGTCCCGCACGACGGCCGCGACCAGCGACGGTGCCCGTCCTTCGGCCTGGGCGACGGCGATCCGGTGCAGCAGTGCGCGACGCGTGCCGGGAAGCAGCTCTTCCTGAGATGTCGTCATGGGTGCCAGTCCACCCGCCCCGGCCTCGCCGCGTCGAGTACATTCCGGGCTGGCGTCGCGAGCGCGGGCCCCGCTCAGCTCAGGTCTGCGCCATGTCGACGAACCGGGAGTAGTGGCCCTGGAAGGCGACCGTGATCGTCGCCGTCGGGCCGTTTCGGTGCTTGGCCACGATCAGGTCGGCCTCGCCCGCGCGCGGTGACTCCTTCTCGTAGGCGTCCTCCCGGTGCAGCAGGATGACCATGTCGGCGTCCTGCTCGATGGAGCCGGACTCACGCAGGTCGGAGACCATCGGCTTCTTGTCCGTGCGCTGCTCGGGACCACGGTTCAGCTGGGAGAGCGCGATGACCGGGAGCTCCAGCTCCTTGGCCAGCAGCTTGAGGTTTCGGGACATGTCCGAGACCTCCTGCTGCCGGCTCTCGGCCCGCTTGGACCCACCGGACTGCATCAGCTGGAGATAGTCGATGACGACCAGCCTGAGGTCGTTGCGCTGCTTGAGGCGGCGGCACTTGGCGCGGATCTCCATCATCGACAGGTTCGGGGAGTCGTCGATGTAGAGCGGTGCCGCAGAGACGTCCGGCATCCGGCGGGCCAGGCGCGTCCAGTCCTCGTCCGTCATCGTGCCGGACCGCATGTGGTGCAGAGCGACCCGGGCTTCGGCGGACAGCAGACGCATCGCGATCTCGTTGCGGCCCATTTCGAGCGAGAAGATCACGCTCGGCAGGTTGTTCCTGATCGAGCAGGCTCGTGCGAAGTCCAGCGCGAGCGTGGACTTACCCATGGCGGGACGCGCGGCGATGACGATCATCTGGCCCGGGTGCAGACCGTTGGTGAGCGAGTCGAAGTCGGTGAACCCCGTGGGCACGCCGGTCATCTCACCGCTGCGCGAGCCGATCGCCTCGATCTCGTCGAGCGCGCCCTCCATGATGTCGCCGAGCGGCAGATAGTCCTCGCTGGTGCGCTGCTCGGTGACCGCGTAGACCTCTGCCTGGGCGCGGTTGACGATCTCGTCCACGTCGTCGTCGGCCGCGTACCCCATCTGCGTGATGCGCGTACCGGCCTCGACCAGGCGCCGCAGGACGGCACGCTCGTGGACGATCTCCGCGTAGTAGGCGGCGTTCGCCGCTGTGGGCACCGTCTGGACGAGGGTGTGCAGATACGAGGCCCCGCCGACCTTGTTGATCTCACCGCGCTTGGTGAGCTCGGCGGCGATCGTGATGGGGTCGGCCGGCTCGCCCTTGGCATAGACGTCGAGGACGGCCTGGTAGATCGTCTCGTGGGCCGGCTTGTAGAAGTCGTGGCCCTTGAGGATCTCCACGACGTCGGCGATGGCGTCCTTGGACAGGAGCATGCCGCCGAGGACGGACTGCTCGGCCTCGATGTCCTGCGGTGGTACCCGCTCGAAGGATGTGCTTCCGCCGCCGTCCCACTCCCCGTTGTCCCTGCCGCGTTCGTGCTGCTCGTCGCGGCCCCGGGTGCCGTCGCCACGTCGGCGGGCGGAGGGCAGACGATCACTGGGCCCGCTGTCGGCCCACGGGTCGTCCAAGGGCTCGGAAATGCTCACCGAGCCACCTCCTCCCGTCCGCCGCAGCAGACCTCGCCGTGCCCCTCTTTTCTACGGCACGGCACTGACATATGAGAGGCCCAACTCCGGTTACTGGACGTCGGTTTTGTGACGCTTTCCCAACCGACGGACGGAGCGGGCGCCGGACTACCGTAGGCCCGTCGGCACCTTCAGCCAATCTGGTTATCCACAGGCCATGTGGACGACGGCCCAGATGCTGTGGAGAACTCGGCGAAACCTGTGCACGACCCGGTGGACAGGCCTGTGAACAAGCATCGACCCATCACAGAGAAACCGTCCTGACCTGCAACTTTGCCGTCCACCGGCTGTGCAGAAGAAAAACTTCCCCAACCGGCCCAAGATCGCTTCGAATGGTGCACAGCAGTGCGCACCTCTGGCCGAATGGTAAGGGTCACAAAAGCTTTGCATCTCTTACCTGTGGACGATTAGATTGGTGCACATGACACAGGCCCCCGCGCGCCCTCGATCCGGCCGGAGACAGCACGACCGAGAGATCGTCGCACTCGCCGTGCCGGCCTTCGGCGCGCTCGTCGCCGAGCCCCTCTTCCTCATGACCGACACCGCCATCGTCGGCCATCTGGGCACGGCCCAGCTCGCCGGTCTCGGCGTCGCCTCGGCTCTGCTGATGACCTTTGTCAGCGTCTTCGTCTTTCTCGCCTACGCCACGACAGCGGCGGTCGCCCGCCGCGTCGGCGCGGGTGATCTCCCAGCCGCCATCCGACAGGGCATGGACGGCATCTGGCTGGCGCTGATCCTCGGCGCCGCCGTCGTCGCCGTCGCCCTGCCGACGGCACCCCACATCGTCGACCTCTTCGGCGCCTCGGACGCGGCAGCCCCCTACGCGATCACGTATCTGCGCATCTCCGTGCTCGGCATACCGGCCATGCTCGTCGTCCTCGCCGCGACTGGTCTCCTGCGCGGCCTGCAGGACACCAAGACCCCGCTCTATGTCGCCGTCATCGGCTTCGTGGCCAACGGCGCTCTCAACGCGGGGCTCGTCTACGGGGCAGACCTGGGGATCGCCGGCTCCGCCTGGGGCACTGTCATCGCCCAGTGCGGCATGGCCGCGGTCTACCTCGCGGTGGTTCTGCGTGGAGCGCGGAAGCATGGCGCCTCCCTGCGCCCGGACGCCGCCGGGATCAGGGCCTCCGCCCAGGCCGGTGTGCCCCTGCTGGTCCGCACCCTCTCCCTGCGGACGATCCTGATGATCGCCACGGCGGTCGCCGCCCGGCTGGGGGATGCCGACATCGCCGCCCACCAGATCATCCTGTCCCTGTGGAGCCTGCTCGCCTTCGCTCTCGACGCCATCGCCATCGCAGGGCAGGCCATCATCGGGCGCTATCTCGGAGCCGGTGACACCCAGGGCGCCCGCGCCGCATGTCGTCGCATGGTGGAGTGGGGTATCGCCGTCGGGGTCGTCCTCGGTGTCCTGGTCGTCCTCACCCGGCCGGCGTTCCTGCCCCTGTTCACCAGTGACTCGGCGGTCAAGGACGCGGCCCTGCCCGCCCTGATCATCGTCGCCCTCTCGCAGCCGATCTCCGGCATCGTGTTCGTCCTGGACGGAGTCCTGATGGGCGCCGGCGACGGCCCTTACCTCGCTTGGGCGATGGTGCTCACCCTGGCAGTCTTCACCCCGGCCGCCCTGCTGGTTCCGGTGCTGGGCGGTGGGCTCACCGCCCTCTGGGCCACCATGACACTGATGATGACCATGCGGATGCTGACTCTGTGGCTCCGGAGCCGCTCAGGCCGCTGGATCGTAACGGGTGCGACCCGCTGACAACCGGGCACGGACGACGGACTGTTTCACGTGAAACACGGTGTTTCACGTGAAACCAGCTACGGC